>NZ_JAUQTX010000209.1:0-11957 GCF_059803775.1 Azospirillum sp. UFLA03-27
GTTATAGTCTCGTGGGCTCGGAGATGTGTATAAGAGACAGAACCAGAGTCAGCGCCCGTCCCCAGCGCCCGCGCGCCAGCCTCCAGGCGAGCAGCCCGCCCAGCGCCACGAAGCCCCAGACCACCGCCGCCAGTGGCAGCCCGCGCGGCACCGCCCAGCCGAACAGGACGATGCCCGGCACGCCCGGCAGCCCGTTGGCGCCGCCGGTCAGGGCGGGGCTGTTGACCGCCAGCAGATGGACGACCTGCGCGATGCCCAGCGTCGCCAGCGCGAAGTAATGGGATTCCAGCCGCAGCACCGGCAGCCCGACCAGCAGGGCCAGCAGCAGCGGCACCAGCAGCGACACCGGAAAGGTCGCGGCGAAGCCCCACCCCCACTGGCTGCCCAAGATGCCGGTGGCGTAGGCCCCGATCCCGAAGAAGGCGCCATGAGCCAGCGACAGCGCGCCGCCAAGTCCGAAGACGATCTGGAACCCGATGGCGGCCAGCGCGTACACCCCCGCCACCGTCAGCACGCGCAGCCCGTACGGCGACGCGTACAGCAGCGCGTACGCCACCAGCACCGCGACCCCAATCACCTCCCCCGCCCAGCGGGGGAGGGTCAGGGTGGGGGCAAGCGCCCACACCTTATGCACGATCCTACGCACGGCGCCGCGCCGCCTCACCGAACAGCCCCTGCGGACGGGCAACCAGGATGACCAGCAGCGTCGCGTAGAGCAGCCCCAGCGCCACCGGATAGGACAGAACCGACGACACCCCCACCTCGAACAGCGCGATCAGCAGCGCGCCGGCCACCGCGCCGGGGACGGAACCCCAGCCGCCGATGGTCACGGCGATGTAGGCCTTGAGGATCAGGTCGCCGCCCGCCGTCGGCGTGACGAAGTAGCGGTTGGCGAGCAGCAACCCCGCCGCCCCGGCGAAGGCGGTGCCCAGCGCGAAGGTGATCAGGATCATCGCCGTCACCGGCACGCCGCAGGCCCGCGCCATCTCCGGGTCCTGCGCCGTGGCGCGCAGGCGGCGGCCGAGTTGGGTCCGCCCGAACAGCCACTGCTGCCCGGCGATCAGCAGAGCGGCGACGGCGATGATGGCCAGCGACTGCTCCGCCACTACCAGCCCGCCGAGGTCGAGCGTTCCCCCGCTCAGCAGCGGCGGGGCTGCCCGCGGTTCCGGTCCGAACAGGACGGAGGCGCCGTTCTGCAGGATGATCCCCGCCGCGATGGTGCTGATGAAGACCGCCACCGGCGGGCGGCGGCGCAGCGGCAGGTAGGCCGCAGCCGCCAGCAGCAGCCCCAGCCCGGCCATCAGCACCAGCACCACCGGCAGCAGAAGCAGTCCGGGCAGCGGCAGATAACCCGGCAGATGCGGCGCCAGCGCCACGCCGAGCAGCCCGCCGGCCATCACGAGATCGCCCTGCGCGAAATTCACCGCCGCGGTGGCGTTCAGCACCAGCACGAAGCCGAGCGCGACCAGCGCGTAGGCCGCACCCAGGGCGAGGCCGTTGACGAGAAGCTGCAGGGTGATCAAGGCCCGCTCACTTCACCATGCCGGTCACCACGCCGGTCAGGTTGTCGTAGCGCTTGGCGATCGCCGGCACGCGCGAGGCGCCGTCGTAGCAGACGATCACGGCGGAATGCGCCATGTTGCCCTTGCCGTCCGAGCGGTAGGTCATGGCGAGTCCCTGGTGGGTACCGGCGGACAGGGCCTTGCGCACCGCTTCCGCGCTGTCAGCACCGCCCTGCACCGCCGCCAGCACCATGCGGATGCCATCATATTGGCCGAGCGCGAAGGCATCCGGCTCCGCGTTGAAGGCGGCGCGGTAGGCGGTGGTGAAGGCCTCCACCTCCGGGCTGCCGCCGGAGATCGGCGAGGCCGCCGTCTCGGCGCAAACGCCCTTCAACTCGGCCGGTTCCAGAAGCGCCGCGGTGCTCGGTTGGTGCATGGCGGAGCCGGCGACGATCGGCACCGCCACCCCGTTGGCCGCCGCCTGCCGGATGAACAGGGCGGTCGGGCCGGAATGGAGGTGCAGCACCAGCACGTCGGGCTTGGCGGCCAGCGCCTTGGTCAGGACCGGCAGCAGATCCTTGGCGGCGGGGTCCACCCCCTCCTCGAACACCGGCTCGACGCCGAGCTTCTTGAAAGCCTGCTCCAGATGGGCCTTGCCGCTCTGTCCGTAGGCGGTCGTCTGATAGATCACCGCCGGGCGCTTCCTGCCCAACTCCTCCGTCACATAGCGGGCGTGGGCCTCCTTGGTCACGGCGTCGCCGGGGAAGAAGCGGAAGACCCAGGGGTTGCCCTGCTCGGTGATGCTCGCCGTGCCCGACACGGTGACCAGCGGAATGCCGTAATCCTGGGCCAGCGGCAGCATCGCCAGCATCTGCGTGCCCAGCATGCTGGCCGCCACCGCCGTGACCTTGCCGCCCGCCGCGCGCTCCAACGCCGTGACCGCGGCCTCCGGCGAGGTGCCGGTGTCGATCACCTCCGACCGCACCGCCACTCCCGCGGGCGCGTCCTTCAGCGCCAGGACGGCGCCGTTGCGCTGGCTCGTGCCTTCCAGCGACAGGAAGCCGGTCAGCGGCACCAGCACAGGGACCGAGGCCTCGCCCGCCAGCACCGTCCCCGACAGGAGCGACGCCGAGACGGCGGTTGCCGAGAGAATGGAAAGGAAGCGCCGCATGGATGTGTCTCCTCCTGCCCGGCGAAGAACCGCGCAAGGACGAGGAGGCCAGGGGTATAGCGGCGGCACAGCCTCGAACGCTTGGCTCCCTTCGCTGGCATGACCCAGATCAGGTTCGATGGGTGTGGTCTCAGCCCGCCTCGTGGCAGGCACCCCAGCCGTTCGTGTGCACAGTGTGAGCCCGGCGCCCGGCTGTCAAGCGGCGGCCCGGCGCCTTTTCACAATTTCGCAACGCAACAGACACCGGAGAGTCGCGCTTCCCGTGGTTCCTTCCACCGCCCCCGGCCCGCGCCGGACCGTCGCCCCAACCGGAAAGTCGCCACGAAGCATGCGGCCCATCCCGTCGCACAGCACCGTCACCCTGCACCCCTTCGCCACGGCACAGGGCGGATGCGGGCTGCGCGCCGTCCTGTCGGGGCGGATCGACCACGCCGCCCTGCCCGGCCTGACGCCCCTGCTCCGCCGCGCCGCGGACGCGGGGGCCCTGACCCTGCGCGTCGATCTGGGACGGGTGGAGTTCCTCGATTCCTGCGGCATCGGCATTCTGCTGGCGCTCCGCAACGCGGTGCTCGACCGCGGCGGCGCCATCGCCTTCGAGAATCACCCGCCGCGGATCCGGCGCGTGCTGGAGCGCAGTCGGATCATCGCCCTGACGGACTCCCCGCGCGTCTTCGACGGCGGGTTGGCGCTTCCCGCCGCCGCCTGAACCGTCAGCCGCCGCGGCGCAGCGTTTCCCGATAGAGGATGTAGAGCCCGCTGGCGATGATGATCCCGGCCCCGGCCAGGACTGTGGGAGTCGGCACATCGCCGAAGACCAGGAAGCCGAGCAGGGTCGCCCAGATCATCCCCGTGTATTCGAAGGGCGCCACCACCGCGGCGCGGCCAAGCCGGAAAGCCTGGGTCATGAGAACCTGCGCCGCCCCGCCCAGCGTGCCGACCAGAAGCATCAGCCCGAGGTCGAACCCACCCGGCGTTACCCAGTCGGGGACCGCCGCCACGCCGCTCACCACCGTGGTGGTCAGCAGCAGATAGACGACGATGGCGGTGTTGCTCTCCGTCCGCGACAGGCCGCGCACCGCGATCATCGCCAGCGCGTAGAAGAAGGCCGCGGCCACGCCGACAAAAATCGGCAGGAGCGGCGCATCGGCCTCCGGGCGGGCCATCACCACCACGCCGCCGAACCCGACCAGCACCGCCGCCCAGCGCCGCCAGCCAACCGGCTCGCCGAGCAGCGGCATCGACAGCGCCGTGATGAACAGCGGCCCGGCGAAGCTCAGCACATAGACTTCGGCCAGCGGCAGATGCTTGAAGGCGTAGAAGAAACAGCCCATCGACAGCAGCCCGGCCAGCGAGCGGAAGACATGGGCGACCGGGCGCCGCGTGCGCATCCCGCCCCAGCCGCCGCGCGCCACCGAAATGCCGCCGACCAGCACCACCGCCACCACCGACCGCGCGAACATGAGCTGCGCCACCGGGTAGCCGCTGCTCAAGTATTTGATGAGCGTGTCCATGCCCGCGAACAGGAAGATGGCCAGCAGGAAGCAGCCAATGGCGTGGCGTGTGTCGTCACTGGCGGCGGCGGGAAGAGCGGCGGCTTGGGTCATGATTGCACAGTATCTGAGCAACCATGATGCTGCCCAATGCCGCAACCGCAGGTCTGGCCCGCGCGGCGCCGCCCGGAGGGGTGCCGGCGTTTCACGCTTCGTTAAACGACGTTCGGGCGTTTGGCGAAGCGAACCCGGCCTTTCGCGGATCGGCGCTGGCCCCGGCCGATGCGGTGGACAGTCTGGCGGGCGTCACCACCGCAAAGGTCCGCCATGCTCCTGTCCAAGCCGATCCCCCAATCGATCCGCGTCCTCGTCGGCTTCTCGCCCTGGATCGTCTTCGGCGCTCTGCAGCCGATGGGCCATGCGGCGGCCGCGCTGGCAGCGCTGCTGCTCAGCCTGACGCTCTGCGCCCATGATTGGCGGGGCGGATCGCCGAAGGCGCCGGAACTGGTCGCCGCCGTCTTCTTCGCCGTGCTGCTCCTCATCGGACCGTTGGAGCGCATGGGGGTGATCGTCCATCTCGCCCTGGCCGGCATGGCCTTCGCCTCGCTCGCGCTGGGCCGTCCCTTCACCCTGCCCTACGCCCGTGAGACGACACCGCCCGGCCTGTGGCACCTGCCGCAGTTCGTCGCCATCAACAAGGCGGTCACCGCGCTGTGGGGCGTGGTCTTCCTGGCCGGCGCCGCCGGCTTCGCCGTCGCGACGGAGGTCGGCGTCGTCACCTCCGCCCTCGCCACGCTGGCCGGCATTCTGGGGAATCGCCACTTGCCGGACTGGCTGGTCAACCGGGCCGTCGCCCGCCGTCTGGACGAACAGGAGCCTCACCCCTGGCCCGCGCCCGCCGTCCTCGGACAAAAGGACGGTGTCGTCGTTGTCGGCGCCGGCATCGGCGGGCTGACCGCGGCGGCCCTGCTGGCGGAGGCCGGGGTTCGCGTCACCGTCCTGGAGGCGCACGACCGCCCGGGCGGCTATTGCTCCTCCTGGGACCGCAAAGTGCATCTGCGCGACGGGACGGTGGGGCGTTTCACCTTTGACGCCGGGGTGCACGACATCAGTGGCACCCGCCCGGATGGTTCGGTCGGGCATCTGCTGCGCACGGTCGGCGTGGCGGACCGCGTGCGCTGGCACCCGGTGAACCGCGGCATCGTCCGGAACGGCGCCCTTCGGCCGCTGCCCGGCGACGCTGCGGGGCTGGCCGCCCTGATCGCGCGGGAGCATCCCGGCAGCGCCGCCGGAGCCGCCGCCTTTCTGGAGGAGATGCGCGGGGTTTACCGCGACCTCTACCGCGGCTGCGCCGAAACCGGCCTGCCCCACATCCCGCGCGACGTCGCGGCGATGCGCGCCTACCCGCTCGAGTGCCCGCAGGCCTTCCACTGGCAGGACTGCGGCTTTCTGGAGATGCTGGAGCATTACGTACCCGACGCCGGAGCCCGCGCCCTGCTGTCCAGCCTGACCGGCTATCTGTCCGACCGGCCGGAGCGGCTGGGCGCCACCCAGATGGCGCCGATCTTCGGCTATGTCTTCGACGGCGGCGCCTATCCGGAAGGCGGATCGCAGCGGCTGGCCGACGCGCTGGTCGAGGCGATCCGCGCCAAGGGCGGCGAGGTCCGGCTGCGCATCCCCGTCCGCCGCATCCTGGTCAAGGACGGCTGGGCCGCCGGGGTCGAAATCATGGACGGGGAGCGCATCGCCGCCGCCGCGGTGATCTCCAACGCCGACGCCCGGCGGACCCTGCTGGAGCTGGTGGGGGAGGAGCATCTGCCCGCCGATTGCGTGGAGCGATGCCGGGCGTTGCGTCCCACGACCTCCGCCTTCCTGGTCACGCTGGCGCTGGACATCCGCCCGGACCTGCCGGCCATGACGTTTCTGACGGATGCAGGGATGGCGTTGGCCCTGCCCTCTGCCCATGACGCCACCCTGGCGCCGCCGGGTTGCGCGACGCTGACGCTGATGCGGCTGGACCCGGCGGGCGACGCCTGGGACCGCTCCGCCCTCGACTACCGCGCGCGGAAGACGCGGGAGGGCGACGCGATGATCGCCGCCGCTGCGGCCGTGATCCCTGATCTGGAGCGCCACATCCTGCACCGGCAGGACGCCAGTGCCGCCACCTTCGCCCGCTACGCCCACAGCACGGACGGGGCGATCTACGGCACCGATCCGGCGCTCCCCGCCAAGTCGCCGGTGCCCGGCCTGCTGTTGGCCGGCGGCGGGGTCTTCCCCGGTCCGGGGGTCGAGGCTTGCGTCATCTCGGGCCGCCTTGCCGCGGAGGCTCTGGTCGGGCCGGTGCGGGCGCGGCAGGCCGAGAACGGACGCCGCGCCGCGTAAAGCCGCCCCCTACAGCCGGATGCGATCGGCGATCAGCGGCCCGGCCGGCGGAGCGCTGTCGGCCACGGTGAAGGCGCGGCGGAGCAGCGCCGCCGCGTCCTCCGCCTGCGCCGCGCTGCGGGCGTGGACGACGGCGAGCGGACGCTCCGCCGGCCCCACCGAAGCGCCCAGCCCGGCGACGTCGGCCAGCCCGACGGCGAAGTCGATGGGATCGGTCGTCTTGGTCCGCCCACCGCCCAGGGCCACCACGGCGATGCCGACCGCCCGCACATCGATGGCCGCCACCACGCCCGCCCGCTCGGCGAAGACCGGCTGGACGACGGGGGCGGCGTCCAGATAGCGGTCCGGCGCGTCCAGCAGGTCCGCCGGGCCGCCCAGCGCGTGGACCATGCGGGCGAAGCGCTCGGCGGCCTGCCCGCTCGCCATCGCCTGGTCGAAGCGGGCGCGGCCGGCGTCGGCGTCGGGGACCAGCCCGGCCAGCACCAGCAGCTCGGCGGCCTGGGCCGCAGTGACCTCGTAAAGCCGGGAGTCGGCCGCGCCGCCGCGCAGGATGTCGATGCACTCCCGCATTTCCAGCGCGTTGCCAGCGGTCAGGCCCAGCACCTCGTTCATGTCGGTCAGCAGAGCGACGGTGGGCAGCCCGGCGCCCTCGGCCACGGTGACGAGGCTGTCGGCCAGCTCACGCGCCTTGGCGATGTCGGGCAGGAAGGCGCCAGAGCCGAACTTAACGTCCATCACCAGCGCGTCCAGCCCGGCCGCCAGCTTCTTCGACAGGATCGAGGAGGTCAGCAGGTCGATGGTCTCCACCGTCGCCGTCACGTCGCGGATGGCGTAGAGCCGGCGGTCGGCGGGGGCGATGTCGTCGGTGGCGCCGATCACCGCGCAGCCGACCTCCTTCACCACCCGCTCCAACGTCGCCCGGTCGGGCTTGGCGCGGTAGCCGGGGATGCTCTCGAACTTGTCGAGCGTGCCGCCGGTGTGGCCCAGACCGCGCCCCGACACCATCGGCACGAAGCCGCCGCAGGCGGCCAGCGCCGGGGCGAGGATCAGGCTGACCTTGTCGCCGACGCCGCCGGTCGAATGCTTGTCGACCACCGGACCGGGCAGGTCCAGATGGTCCCAGCGCATCACCGTCCCGGAATCCCGCATGGCCAGCGTCAGGGCCACCCGCTCCTCCAGCGTCATGCCGCGGAAGAAGACGGCCATGGCGAAGGCCGCGGCCTGCCCTTCGGTGACGGAGCCGTCGGTGATGCCGCGCACGAAGGCGCCGATCTCCGCCGCGTCCAGGCGTGCGCCGTCGCGCTTCTTGCGAATCAGTTCCTGGGGAAGCATCCGTGCGTCCGTTCCGTGGTCTGGTCTGTCGCGCGGATCAATAGCCGGCGGTGGCCGGCTGGGCAACCGCCCCACCGCCCTTGCCGTCTTTGCCGTCCTTGCCCTCACCCTTGCCGCCGCCATGGCCGGCGGTGGCGAGCAGCGAGTCCAGCAGCGCCGACGCGCCGAAGCGGAAGGTCTCGGGCTTGGCCCATCCCTTGCCCTGGATCGCGGTGGCGAGCGCCAGGAAGGCCGCCGCCCCATCGGCGTCGCGGATGCCGCCCGCCGCCTTGAAGCCCACCGGCTTGCCCGACTCGTGTATGACGTGCAGCAGCAGCGCCGCCGCCTCCAGCGTCGCGGCCGGCTGCACCTTGCCTGTGGAGGTCTTCAGGAAATCCGCCCCGGCGGCAATGGAGTCGCGGGCGGCCCAGGCCAGCAGCTCCGGGTCGGGGAAGCAGCCGGACTCCAGGATCACCTTCATCGTCACGTCGCTCCCGCAGGCCTCGCGGCAGGCGCGGATCACGTTCATCGGCTGGGTGCGGGCGCCGTCGATGAACGCGCGGTAGGGAAGCACCACGTCGATCTCGTTCGCGCCGTCCTTGATGGCCGCCTTGGTCTCCGCCGCCACCGTCGCCGCGTCGGCCTCCCCCGAGGGAAAGTTGACGACGGTGGCGATCTTCACGCCGCTGCCCTTCAGCGCCTTGCGCGCGGTCTTGGCGAAGCGCGGCCAGACGCACACCGCGGCGACCTTGCCGGCGGGGGTAACGGCGCGCTTGCACAGCGCCTCCACCGTCTGGTCGGTGTCGTCGTCGTTCAGGCTGGTCAGGTCGAGCAGGCCGATGGCGCGGCCGGCCCCCTTGGCGTCGGCCTTGACGGCGGCCGCGGTGTCGAGCGCCCGTTGCAGATCGGCGGGAAGTTTCATGACCGGCGTCCTTCGTCTACGTTCAGCCCGTCGAGAAAGCCGGTCAGCAGCCGCTCCAGGTCGGAGGCGGCGGCCGAGGCGGCGCGCAGGGTCTGGTCATGGTCCACCGGCCCGTCGCCGAGTCCCACCCCCAGGTTGGTGATGACCGCGCAGCCCACGACCCGAAGGCCGCAATGCCGCGCGACGATGCATTCGGGCACCGTGGACATGCCGACCGCGTCCGCCCCCAGGACCTTCAACATCCGGACCTCGGCCGGCGTCTCGAAGGAGGGGCCGGGATAGGCGGCGTACACGCCCTCGACCAGATCGATGTTCAGCTCCAGCGCACGGCGCCGCATCAGCGCGCGCAGGGCGGGGTCCCAGGCGTCGGTCATGCTGGGAAAGCGCGGGCCGAAGCTGCCCTCGTTGGGGCCGGTCAGCGGGTTGGCGCCCAGCATGTTGATGTGGTCGGAAATCGCCATCAGCCGTCCCGGCCCGACCTCCACCCGCAGCGAGCCGGCGGCGCAGGTCAGCACCAGCGTGTCGCAGCCGGCCAGCTTCAGCGCACGGACCGCCGTCTTCAGCGCGTCGAAGCCATTGCCCTCGTAAGCGTGGACGCGCCCCTGCATGCAGGCGACGGGCTGCCCGCCGAGATGGCCCAGCACCAGCCGGCCCATATGCCCCTCCACGCTGGGCAGCGGGAAGCCGGGCAGGTCGCCGTAGGGCATGACGGTCGCCCCCTCGATCCGGTCGGCGACCCCGCCCAGGCCGGAGCCGAGCACGATCCCCACCCGCGGGCGGAAGCCGGGGACCCGGTGCAGGATTTCCGCGGCGGCGCGTGCGGCGGTCATGGCGGTCTGTTCCCCTTAGAAGTCGAGATTGTCGGGGCCGAAGGAGTGCGGCAGCAACTCGTCCAACCGAAACGTTTGGCGAAGCCCTTCCGGTCCACAGACATGAATCGGCGTGTCGGGTTTGGCAAACTCGCGCAGGCGCTGGCGGCAGCCGCCGCAGGGCGTGCACAGCCGGCCGTCGCCGGTCTGGCCGCCCATCACGACGATCGCCCGGATGCTTCGGTCCCCGGCCAGGATCATCGCCCCGATGGCCGAGGCCTCGGCGCACTGCCCCTGCGGGTAGGCGGCGTTCTCCACATTCGCCCCGGCGTGGATGCGCCCGGATTCGCCCAAAATGGCCGCACCGACCGAAAAATGAGAATAGGGCGCGTAGGCCTGCGCCATCGCGTCGCGGGCAGCAGCAATCAGGGAGTCGGCGATCAGGGAATCCTGGGGGTCGCTCATCACCGCTCCTTCACGTAGGGGACGCCGCTGGCCCTGGGCGCCACCGCCCGGCCGACGAAGCCGGCCAGCAGGAGCACGGTCAGCACATAGGGCAGCATCTGGATGAACTGCACCGGGATCACCCCCACCAGCGGCAGCGGCACGCCCTGCAGGCGGACCTGCACCGCGTCGGTGAAGGCGAACAGCAGGCAGGCGAACAGCGTCGGCCAGGGCCGCCACTTTCCGAAGATCAGCGCGGCCAGCGCCAGATAGCCCTTGCCCGCCGTCATGTCGCGCACGAAGCCGGCGCCGTGGGCGGTGGACAGATAGGCGCCGGCGATGCCGGTCAGCACCCCGGTGATGACCACCGCCTGATAGCGCAGCCGCGTGACCGACAGGCCCGCCGTGTCGACCGCCGACGGGTTCTCCCCAACCGCGCGCAGCCGCAGCCCGAAGCGCGAGCGGGTGAACACCCAGTGGGTCGCCACCACCAGCAGGACGGTCAGCCAGATCAGCACGTTGGCGTCGTCGATCAGCTCCCGGTAGACGGGACCGAGGACCGGAATCCCGGACAGCGCCTCCACACCCGGCAGATGGACCTGCGGCAGCCGCGCCTCTCCCGGCAGCAGCGGGGTCTGGCCACCCTGGCGGAACCAGGCGTAGGCCAGGGTCGGCGCCAGCCCGGCGACCAGGATGTTGATCGCCATGCCCGACACCACCTGGTTGCCCTTGTGGGTGATGCAGGCGAAGCCGTGGACCAGCGCCAGCGCCACCGAGGCCGCGACGGCGGCGCCCAAGCCCAGCCAGGGGCTGCCGGTGGACGACGCAATGGCGGCAGCGAAGAAGGCGCCGGCCAGCATCTTGCCCTCCAGCCCGATGTCCACCACCCCCGCCCGCTCGCTGTAGAGCGCCGCGAAGGCGGCGAGCACCAACGGGGTCGCCACGCGGACGGTGGCGTCGGCCAGCAGCAGGACGACGAGCAGGGCGTCATCCATGCGCCGTCCCTCCGCCGCGGCGGCGGAACAGCGCCTCGACCCGCGGCTTGAACAGGTTCTCCAGCGCCCCGGCGAAGAGGATGACGAGGCCCTGGATGACCATCACCAGCTCCCGGTTCACGGTGGGGTATTCGAAGGACACCTGCCCGCCCCCCTGCGCCAGCACGCCGAACAGCAGCGCCGCCAGGATGATCCCCACCGGATGGTTGCGCCCCATCAGCGCCACGGCGATGCCGACGAAGCCCACCCCGCCGGTGAAGTTCAGCAGAATGCGGTGCTGCACCCCCATGATCTCGTTCACGCCGACGAAGCCGGCAAGCGCCCCGGAGATCGCCATGGCGAGGATGATGTTCCGCGCCGGGGAGATGCCGGCGTAGACCGCCGCGCGCTCGTTCCGCCCGACGGTGCGGATCTCGTAGCCCCAGCGGGTCCGCCACAGGAACAGGTAAAACAGCCCGCAACAGGCCAGCGCCCACAGGAAGGACAGGTTCAGCGGCGAGGCCGGGATGGCGACGCCGATCCAGCCGAGCGCCCGGTCCATGGTCGGCAGCCAGACACCCGGATCGAACTCCCGCGTTTCCGGCGACTGCGATCCGGGGCGGATCAGCACGTCCACCAGCAGATAGGTCATGATCGCGGCGGCGATGAAGTTGAACATGATCGTCGTGATGACGATATGGCTGCCGCGCTTGGCCTGGAGCCAGCCGGGAACCGCTGCCCACACCGCTCCGAACAGCGCCGACACGGCCACTGCGCCGAGCGCCGCCACCGGCCAGGGCCAGCCGGTCAGCGCCAGCCCGACCAGCCCCTGTCTCTTATACACATCTCCGAGCCCACGAGACTATAACAGCTATCTCGTATGCCGTCGTCTGCTTGAAAAGGGGGGGGGGGGGGGGGGGGGGGGGGGGGGGGGGGGGGGGGGGGGGGGGGG
>NZ_JAUQTX010000020.1:0-27562 GCF_059803775.1 Azospirillum sp. UFLA03-27
GAGATGGAGGTGCGCGAGCTGCTGTCCTCCTACCAGTTCCCGGGCGACGACATTCCGATCGTCAAGGGCTCGGCGCTGTGCGCGCTGGAGGACCGTTCGCCGGAGATCGGCCGTGACGCGATCCTCAAGCTGATGGCCGAGGTCGACCAGTACATCCCGCAGCCGGAGCGTCCGAAGGACCGTCCGTTCCTGATGCCCATCGAAGACGTGTTCTCGATCTCGGGCCGCGGCACGGTGGTGACCGGCCGCGTCGAGCGCGGCATCGTCAAGGTCGGCGAGGAAGTCGAGATCGTCGGTCTGAAGACCACGGTCAAGACCACCGTGACCGGCGTGGAGATGTTCCGCAAGCTGCTCGACTCGGGTGAGGCTGGCGACAACATCGGCGCGCTGCTGCGCGGCACGAAGCGTGAGGACGTCGAGCGCGGCCAGGTTCTGGCCAAGCCGGGCAGCATCACGCCGCACACCACCTTCAAGGCCGAGGCCTACATCCTGACGAAGGAAGAGGGTGGCCGTCACACGCCGTTCTTCACCAATTACCGTCCGCAGTTCTATTTCCGCACGACCGACGTGACGGGCATGGTGAAGCTGCCGGAAGGCACCGAGATGGTGATGCCGGGCGACAACATCTCCATGGAAGTCGAGCTGATCGCTCCGATCGCCATGGACGAGGGCCTGCGCTTCGCCATCCGCGAGGGTGGCCGCACCGTCGGCGCCGGCGTCGTCGCCTCGATCATCAAGTAAGATCGCGTTTTGTGAAGGGGGGCCGGCCTGCGGGTCGGCCCCCTTTTGCATGGCCGATCCGCGAAAATGCGGCGTGACGCGCCGAACCGGGCCGATCCCGTCACCCTCCTGTCACACGGGGGAAAATGTGGGTTGACACCGGGGCGCCTAGGGCATACACGTTACGCCCTCTGGAATTTGGGTTGGTAGTAGGCACGTCCGGCCTAGACGCAGCCCGATCACGAACGGCACCGCAAGCTCCACTTGCACCGGTTGCTGCCAGGAACATCCACCCGCATTGCGATGCGGGGGATGTTCTTTTTCGTATCGGCCGTCAGATCGGACAGACGAACCGCCGCCCACCGCTTCGGTGAGCCGGCGCAGGTTCGCCTGCCGCCGCGGGTCCCCGGGGGACAGATTTTGGGGTGCCGATGGCGCAGTCGCGTCATCGAAACGAGGTGCAAGGGACGTTTGGACATGGACAGCCAGAACATCCGCATCCGCTTGAAGGCGTTCGATCATCGCGTGCTCGACCAGTCGACCAGCGAGATCGTCAACACCGCCAAGCGGACCGGTGCTCGGGTGCGGGGCCCGATCCCGCTGCCGACGCAGATCGAGAAGTTTACGGTGAACCGCTCGCCGCACGTCGACAAGAAGTCGCGCGAGCAGTTCGAAATCCGCACCCACAAGCGTCTGCTCGACATCGTCGATCCGACGCCGCAGACGGTGGACGCGCTGATGAAGCTCGACCTCGCTGCCGGTGTGGACGTCGAGATCAAGCTCTAATTCGTTGCTGTTGAGGGACCTCTCCCTCTGAGGATGTCCCTGGTCAGGAGATAAAGAACAATGCGATCCGGTTTGATCGCGCAGAAAGTCGGCATGACCCGCGTCTTCACGGACGACGGGCAGCACGTGCCGGTGACTGTGCTGAAAGTCGACAGCTGCCAGGTCGTCGCCGTCCGCACCGAGGACAAGGATGGCTACACCGCCGTCCAGCTCGGCGCAGGCGCCATCAAGGTGAAGAACGTCACGAAGCCGCAGCGCGGGCATTTCGCCAAGGCGCGCGTCGAGCCCAAGCGCAAGCTGGTCGAGTTCCGCGTCGATGCCGACGCGCTGATCGAGGTCGGCGCCGAGCTCTCGGCTGCGCATTTCCTCCCGGGCCAGTTCGTCGACGTCACCGGCACTTCCATCGGCAAGGGCTTTGCCGGTGCGATGAAGCGCTGGAACTTCGGTGGTCTGCGCGCGACGCACGGCGTGTCGGTGTCGCACCGCTCGCACGGTTCGACGGGTAACCGCCAGGACCCCGGCAAGGTCTTCAAGAACAAGAAGATGGCCGGTCATCTCGGCGACGAGAAGGTCACGGTTCTGAACCTGAAGGTCGTGTCGGTCGATGAGGACCGCGGTCTGATCTTCCTCAAGGGTGCCGTTCCCGGCGCCGAGGGGGCTTGGCTCCGCATCCGCGACGCGGTGAAGAAGAAGGCTCCGGAAGGTCTGCCGTTCCCCGCCGGGATCAAGGCTGCGCCGGCCGCTGAAGCCGCCGCCGAGCCGCAGGAGTGATGGCCATGAAGGCGACCATTAAGAACCTGAACAACGAGACCGTCGGCGAGATCGAGCTGGCTGACGAGATCTTCGGCCTTCCGTCCCGCACGGACATCCTGGCCCGCATGGTCAACTGGCAGCTGGCCAAGCGCCGCGCCGGCAACCACAAGACCAAGACGGTCAGCGAGATCTCCGGCACCGGCAAGAAGCCGTACCGCCAGAAGGGCACCGGCCGCGCCCGTCAGGGCTCCATGCGCTCCGCCCAGTTCCGTGGCGGCGCGACCATCTTCGGCCCGGTTGTCCGCTCGCACGAGCACGACCTGACCAAGAAGGTCCGCAAGCTGGCCCTGAAGACCGCGCTGTCCACCAAGGCCGCGGAAGGCAAGCTCCTGGTCCTCGACGCCGCTTCGGCCGAGAGCCACAAGACCAAGGAACTGGCTGTCCGTCTCGCTTCGCTCGGCCTGACCTCGGCTCTGATCATCGATGGCGCCAACCTGAACGAGAACTTCGCTCGGGCCTCGCGCAACATCCCGCTGATCGACGTGCTGCCGGAGCAGGGCGCCAACGTCTACGACATTCTTCGCCGCGATACGCTGGTCCTGACCCGCAACGCGGTCGAGCAGCTGGAGGCTCGCCTGAAATGAGCAAGCAGTCGAAACCTGCGGTGAGCCAGGAGCGGATGTACGACCTCATCCTGGCTCCGGTGATCACCGAGAAGTCGACGATGGCGTCGGAGCACAATCAGGTGACGTTCCGCGTGCCGCTGTCGGCGACCAAGCCGGAGATCAAGTCGGCTGTCGAGGGGCTGTTCAACGTGAAGGTGACGGCGGTCAACACCCTGGTTACCAAGGGCAAGACCAAGCGCTTCCGCGGGACCATCGGCCGTCGCTCGGACTTCAAGAAGGCCGTCGTGACCCTCGCCGAGGGGAACAAGATCGACGTGACCACGGGCATCTGAGCGGGAGTGTGATCCGATGGCTCTGAAGCAATATCGCCCAATTACGCCGTCGCTCCGCCAGCTGGTCATCGTCGACCGCTCGGAGCTGTGGAAGGGCAAGCCGGTCAAGACCCTCACCGAGGGCCTGACCAAGTCCGGCGGCCGCAACAACACCGGCCGCATCACCGCGCGCCGGATGGGTGGCGGTCACAAGCGCGTCTACCGTCTGGTGGACTTCAAGCGCCGCAAGTTCAACGTCCCGGCGGTCGTCGAGCGCCTGGAGTACGATCCGAACCGCACGGCCTTCATCGCCCTCATCAAGTATGAGGACGGCACCATGTCCTACATTCTGGCGCCGCAGCGCCTGAAGGTGGGCGACACGGTGATCGCCGGCGAGAAGGTGGATGTGAAGCCCGGCAACGCCATGCCGCTGAAGAACATCCCGGTCGGTTCGGTGCTGCACAACGTTGAGCTGAAGCCCGGCAAGGGTGGTCAGCTGGCCCGTTCGGCCGGCACCTACCTGCAGCTGGTCGGCCGCGACGGTGGCTACGCCCAGCTGAAGCTGCCCTCGGGCGAGCTTCGCGTGGTCCGCGGTGACTGCATGGCCACCTTGGGTGCCGTGTCGAACCCGGACAACATGAACACCAACAAGGGCAAGGCCGGTCGCAGCCGTTGGCTGGGCATCCGTCCGTCCGTCCGTGGTGTCGCCATGAACCCGATCGACCACCCGCACGGTGGTGGTGAAGGCCGCACCTCGGGTGGCCGTCATCCGGTTACGCCGTGGGGCAAGCCGACCAAGGGCAAGAAGACTCGTCACAACAAGAAGACGGATGGCCTGATCCTGCGCCGCCGTCATTCGAAGTAAGGAGGGCGGACGATGGCACGCTCCGTTTGGAAGGGCCCGTTCGTCGACGGCTACCTGCTCAAGAAGGCGGACAAGTCGCGGGCCTCGGGCCGCAACGAGATCATCAAGATCTGGTCGCGTCGCTCGACGATCCTGCCGCAGTTCGTGGGTCTCACGTTCGGCGTGTACAATGGCCACAAGTTCCTGCCGGTTCTGGTGACCGAGAACATGATCGGCCACAAGTTCGGTGAGTTCGCTCCGACGCGCACCTTCTACGGGCACGCGGCGGACAAGAAGGCGAAGAGGAAGTAAGCCATGGGCAAGCCCTCCAACCCCAGCCGTATCGCGGAGAACGAGGCCATCGCCTCCAATCCGATGATCCGCACCAGCCCGCGCAAGCTGAACCTCGTCGCCCAGCTCATCCGGAACAAGGATGCCAGCAGCGCCGTGGCCGAGCTGACCTTCTCCAAGCGCCGCATCGCCGGCGAGGTGAAGAAGGTCCTCCAGGCCGCGATCGCCAACGCCGAGAACAACCATCAGCTCGATGTGGACCGCCTGTACGTCTCCTCGGCGACGGTCGGCCGCGCCCTGGTGATGAAGCGCTTCCACGCCCGTGCCCGTGGGCGCGGCGCGCGGGTCGAGAAGCTGTTCTCCAACCTGACGATCATCGTGCGTGAGCGCGACGCCGCCGCTGCCGAAGGGGCCGAGTAAGATGGGTCAGAAAGTCAATCCGATCGGGCTGCGCCTCGGCATCAACCGGACCTGGGACAGCCGTTGGTTCGCCAAGCGCGACTACGCCAACCTGCTGCACCAGGACCTGAAGCTGCGCGGCTATCTGCAGGGTCGCCTGCAGCAGGCCGGCTGCTCGCGCGTCATCATCGAGCGTCCGGCCAAGAAGGCCCGCGTCACCATCCACTCGGCCCGTCCGGGCGTGGTGATCGGCAAGAAGGGCGCGGACATCGAGAAGCTGCGCACCGAGCTGTCGAAGATGGCCGGCGGCGAGGTGAGCCTGAACATCATCGAGATCCGCAAGCCGGAGATCGATGCCAAGCTCATCGCCGAGAACATCTCCAACCAGCTCGAGCGCCGCGTCGCCTTCCGCCGCGCCATGAAGCGCGCGGTCCAGTCGGCCATGCGTCTGGGCGCCCAGGGCATCCGGATCAACTGCTCCGGTCGTCTCGGCGGCGCCGAGATCGCCCGCCTGGAGTGGTACCGCGAGGGCCGCGTTCCGCTGCACACCCTGCGTGCGGACATCGACTACGGCACCGCGACCGCGAAGACCACCTACGGCACCTGCGGTGTCAAGGTGTGGGTCTTCAAGGGCGAGATCATGGCGCATGACCCGATGGCGCAGGACAAGCGCATGGGCACCGAGCCGGTGTCGACCGATGGCGAGCCGCGGCGCGAGCGTCGCGAGCGTGGTGACCGTGAGGAGCGTGGGGGCCGTGGTCGCGGCGACCGTGACCGCTCCGAGCGGGCTGACCGCTAGTAAGGGGCACGAGCGATGCTTTCTCCGAAGCGTACCAAGTACCGCAAGGCCCACAAGGGCCGCATCCACGGCAACGCGAAGGGCGGCACCCAGCTGAACTTCGGCTCCTTCGGCCTCAAGGCCCTGGAGCCGGAGCGCATCACGGCCCGCCAGATCGAGGCGGCCCGCCGCGCGATCACCCGCGCCATGAAGCGTCAGGGCCGCGTGTGGATCCGCGTGTTCCCGGACCTGCCGGTCTCCACCAAGCCCGCCGAAGTCCGCATGGGTTCCGGTAAGGGCACGCCCGAGTACTGGGCGGCCCGCGTTCATCCCGGCCGCATCCTGTTTGAGCTGGACGGCGTGCCCGCGGATGTGGCAAAGCAGGCGTTCGCCCTGGCGGCCGCCAAGCTGCCGATCAAGACCAAGCTGGTGACCCGCCTCGGCGGCGGTGAGGAGGTGGCGGCATGAAGTCCGTCGACGTTCGTGCGAAGAGCACCGAGGAGCTGAACGATCAGCTCCTCCAGCTCAAAAAGGAACAGTTCAACCTGCGTTTCCAGCGGGCCTCCGGCCAGCTGGAGAACACCGCGCGGGTGCGAGTGGTGCGTCGCGACATCGCGCGCATCAAGACGATCCTCGGTGAGCGTTCGCGCTCGGCCGAAGCCGGCAAGTAAGGAGGGCTACCTATGCCTCGCCGCGTTCTGCAGGGCACGGTGGTCAGCGACAAGGGCGACAAGACGGTTATCGTCCTGGTCGAGCGCCGCGTCATGCACCCCGTGTACAAGAAGTTCATTCGTCAGTCGAAGAAGTACGCCGCCCACGACGAGGGCAACCAGTTCAAGGTCGGCGATACCGTTTCGATCATCGAATGCCGCCCGATCTCCAAGCGCAAGCGCTGGACGGTCGTGCTCGAGTCCGCCGCCGTCAGCGGCGCCGCGTAAACGGAAGGGTACAAACCATGATCCAGATGCAAACCAACCTGGAAGTCGCCGACAATAGCGGGGCGCGCCGGGTGCAGTGCATCAAGGTGCTTGGCGGGTCCAAGCGGAAGGTGGCCACCGTCGGCGACGTGATCGTCGTCTCGGTCAAGGAAGCCATTCCGAAGGGTCGCGTCAAGAAGGGCGACGTGCATCGCGCCGTCATCGTCCGCACCGCGAAGGAACTGCGCCGGGAGGACGGGTCCGCGATCCGTTTCGACCGCAATGCCGCCGTGCTGATCAACAAGCAGGGCGAGCCGATCGGCACGCGTATCTTCGGGCCGGTCACTCGTGAGCTTCGCGGTAAGAAGTTCATGAAGATCATCTCGCTGGCGCCGGAGGTGCTGTGATGGCCGCGAAGATCAAGACCAAGGACAAGGTCGTCATCCTTGCCGGTAAGGACAAGGGTAAGACCGGTGAGGTCCTGAAGGTCATCCCGGCGGAAAACCGTGTCGTCGTGCAGGGCGTGAACGTGGTGAAGAAGCACCAGCGTCCGAGCGCCACCTCGCAGGGCGGCATCGTTGAGTTCGAGGCGCCCATCAACGTCTCGAACGTTGCTCATGTCGACCCCAAGGACGGCAAGCCGACCCGCGTCGGTTTCAAGGTCCTTGAGGATGGCCGCAAGGTGCGTGTCGCCAAGCGGTCCGGCGAAGTCATCGACGTGTGAGGACCGGACCAATGGCTGCACGTTTGAAGGAAGTGTACGACTCCAAGATCCGCGCCGCGCTCAAGGCTGAGTTCGGCTACGCGAACGACATGGAAGTTCCGCGGATCGAGAAGATCGTCATCAACATGGGTGTCGGCGAAGCTGTCGGCGACTCCAAGAAGATCCAGAATGCGGTGAGCGAACTGACGGCGATCAGCGGCCAGAAGCCGATCGTCACGAAGTCCCGCAAGTCGATCGCGCAGTTCAAGCTGCGTGAGGGCATGGCGATCGGGTGCAAGGTCACGCTCCGTCGTGAGCGGATGTACGAGTTCCTGGATCGCCTGGTCACGATCGCGTTGCCGCGTGTCCGCGACTTCCGCGGCATCCCCGGCAACAGCTTCGACGGCCGTGGCAACTATGCCATGGGCGTCAAGGAGCAGATCATTTTCCCGGAGATCGACTACGACAAGATCGATCAGATCCGCGGCATGGACATCATTTTCGTCACCTCGGCGAAGACCGACAAGGAAGCCAAGGCTCTCCTGAAGGCCTTCGACATGCCGTTTGTGGCCTGATTGGCTGGAGCACGACCCCATGGCTAAGACCAGTGCCATCGAGAAGAACAAGCGTCGCACCAAGCTGGTGAAGCAGTTCGCCAACAAGCGTGCCCGCCTGAAGGCCATCGCCTCCGATCGCTCCCTCCCGCCGGAAGAGCAGTTCGCCGCCCGCCTCAAGCTGGCCGAAATGCCGCGCAACTCGTCGAAGGTGCGCATCCGCAACCGCTGCGAAATGACCGGCCGTCCGCGGGCGTTCTATCGCAAGTTTAAGCTGTCCCGCGTCACCCTCCGTGAACTGGCCTCGACTGGCCAGATCCCGGGGATGGTGAAGTCGAGCTGGTAAGGAGGGTCGGAGAATGTCTTTGAGCGATCCGCTCGGCGATATGCTGACCCGCATTCGCAACGGTCAGCACGCCCGTATGTCTGTTGTGCAGAGCCCGGCGTCGAAGCTGCGCAGCAACGTGCTTGAGGTTCTCAAGCGCGAGGGTTACATCCGCGGCTACTCTGAGGAGGAGCTGCGCCCCGGCATCAAGAACCTGAAGATCGAGCTGAAGTATCACGAAGGCGAGCCTGTGATTAAGCAGATCGCCCGCGTGTCGAAGCCCGGCCGCCGCGTTTAT
Source organism: Azospirillum sp. UFLA03-27 (assembly GCF_059803775.1). NCBI lineage: Bacteria > Pseudomonadati > Pseudomonadota > Alphaproteobacteria > Rhodospirillales > Azospirillaceae > Azospirillum > Azospirillum sp. UFLA03-27. The sequence continues at coordinate 8,306 of NZ_JAUQTX010000020.1, forward strand.
TCGAAGATCACCGATCTGCCCCGCGTCTTCAACGGCCTCGGCATCGCGATCCTCTCCACGCCGCGCGGCGTGATGTCGGACAATGAGGCCCGCGCCGCCAACGTCGGCGGTGAAGTCCTCTGCCGCGTGTTCTAAGGGGGACCCTTCGATGTCGCGCATTGGAAAGCATCCCGTGCCGGTTCCGGCTGGTGTTGACGTCTCCGTCAACGGCCAGCAGGTGTCGGCCAAGGGCAAGCTGGGTTCGCTCAGCCTGACCCTCATCGACGACATCACGGCCAAGCTGGAAGACGGCAAGGTCGTGGTGGCCCCGGCGAACGACAGCAAGCGCGCCCGCGTCATGTGGGCAACCTCGCGCACCCTGATCAACAACATGGTCACGGGCGTCAACCAGGGCTTCACCATCAACCTCGAGATCAACGGCGTCGGTTACCGTGCCGCCGTGCAGGGCAAGGAGCTGGTCATGCAGCTCGGCTACTCGCACGACGTCAAGTACCCGATCCCGGAGGGCATCACCATCAAGTGTGACAAGCCCACCGCGATCTCGGTGTCGGGCTTCGACAAGCAGAAGGTCGGTCAAGTCGCCGCGGAGATCCGCGGTTGGAAGAAGCCGGAGCCCTATAAGGGCAAGGGCATCAAGTACGAGACCGAGACGCTGATCCGTAAGGAAGGCAAGAAGAAGTAAGGTCCGCCATGCTCAAGCCAAAGCAACTCCACGAGCGCCGCAAGCAGCGCGTGCGCGCGCAGATTGCCAAGAAGGCCGGCGGGCGGGCTCGCCTCTCGGTTTTCCGGTCCAATCTGCACATCTACGCCCAGATCATCGACGACGAGAACGGCCGCACGGTCGCCTCGGCCTCGTCCGTGGAAAAGGAGCTGCGCGAGCAGCTCAAGCACGGTGGGAACGTCGAAGCCGCCCAGAAGATCGGTGCGCTCATCGCCGAGCGCGCCAAGGCGGCGGGCGTCACCGAGGTCGTGTTCGACCGTGGTGGCTACATTTACCACGGCCGGGTCAAGGCCCTGGCTGACGCCGCCCGCGAGGGCGGGCTGTCGTTCTAAGGAGGCTCCGAAATGGCACGTGAAAGAGGCGAGCGGAGCGACCGTGATCGGCAGCCGCGCGATCGCGACCGGGAAGAGAGCGAGCTGATCGAAAAGCTCGTCGGGATCAACCGCGTCGCCAAGGTTGTGAAGGGTGGCCGTCGCTTCGGCTTCGCCGCCCTGGTGGTGGTCGGTGACGGCAAGGGCCGCGTCGGCGTCGGATCGGGCAAGGCCCGTGAAGTGCCGGAGGCGATCCGCAAGGCCACCGACCAGGCGAAGCGCGGTATGATCCGCGTTCCGCTGCGCGAAGGCCGCACGCTGCACCATGACTCCAACGGTCACTTCGGTGCCGGCAAGGTCGTGCTGCGCACCGCCCCGGCCGGTACCGGCATCATCGCCGGCGGTCCGATGCGCGCGATCTTCGAGGCGCTGGGTGTGCAGGACGTGGTGACGAAGTCCATCGGCACCTCGAACCCGCACAACATGATCAAGGCGACCTTCGACGCGCTGTCGCAGGTTTCCAGCCCGCGCAGCGTCGCCGCCCGTCGCGGCCGTCGCGTGAGCGACATCCTCGGCAAGCGTGAAACCGGCGCTGCCGGTGCGCAGGAGGCTTGATCATGGCCGAGAAGAAGACCGTCATCGTCACCCAGACCGGCAGCCCGATCGGCCGCAAGCACGACCAGCGTGAAACGCTGGTCGGTCTGGGTCTCAACAAGCTGCACCGGACCCGCGAACTGGAGGACACTCCGGCCGTGCGGGGCATGATCGCCAAGGTCGCGCACCTGGTCCGCGTCGAGAACGAGGGCTGAACCCATGACGAAGCTGAACGATCTCCGGGACAACCCCGGTGCCCGTAAGGAGCGCATGCGCGTCGGCCGCGGTATCGGTTCGGGCAAGGGCAAGACCGGCGGCCGTGGCGTCAAGGGTCAGACCTCGCGCACCGGCGTGGCCATCAACGGCTTTGAAGGCGGCCAGATGCCCCTTCACCGCCGCCTTCCGAAGCGCGGTTTCCGCAACATCTTCGCGAAGGAATACTCGGTCGTGAACCTGGGCCTGGTCCAGAAGTTCATCGACGCCGGCAAGCTCGACGCCAGCCAGACCATCGACGCGGTGGCCCTGGAAGCGGCGGGCGTCACCGGCAAGGTGAAGAAGGATGGCGTCCGTCTTCTGGGCAAGGGCGCCCTGACGACGAAGGCCAGCTTCACCGTGGCCGGCGCCTCCAAGTCGGCTGTGGAAGCGGTCGAGAAGGCGGGTGGCAGCGTCACGCTGACCGCGTCCGCCGCCGAAGCCGCCGAGTGATCGGAAGCCCGCGCTTGCGCGCGGGCCTCTTCCGGCACTAAATGAAGCGAAGTTGCGAGGGGCGGCCTGCATCCTGCAGGACCGCCCCGTTCGTGCATTAGGGACAGGGATACGACCCATGGCATCAGCGGCCGAGCAGCTTGCCGCGAACATTAATTTCGGGGCCTTCTCCAAGGCGACCGAGCTGAAGAAGCGGATCTGGTTCACCCTTGGTGCCTTGATCATCTACCGCCTGGGCACCTACATCCCGATTCCGGGCGTCAACCCGCAGATCCTCGCCGATATTTTCCGGCAGCAGGGCGGGGGCATCCTGGGCATGTTCGACATGCTGGCCGGCGGCGCGCTGCACCGCATGACGATCTTCGCGCTCAACATCATGCCGTACATTTCGGCCTCCATCATCGTGCAGCTTCTGACCGCGGTATCGCCGCAGATGGAAGCGCTGAAGAAGGAAGGCGAGTCGGGCCGCAAGAAGCTTAACCAGTACACCCGCTACGGCACCGTCCTCCTGGCGACCGTGCAGGCCTGGGGCTTGGCGGTGGGGCTCGAGGCGATGACCGGCGCATCCGGCGCCGCGGTTCCGGAACCAGGGCTGTTCTTCAAGATCGCTACGGTCATCACGCTGGTCGGCGGCACGATGTTCCTGATGTGGCTGGGCGAGCAGATCACCGCCCGCGGCATCGGCAACGGCATCTCCCTCATCATCTTCGCCGGCATCGTCGCCGAGCTGCCGCGCGCTCTTGTCAGCACGCTGGAGCTGGGCCGCACCGGCGCGCTGTCCACGCTGTTCATCGTCTTCCTGCTGCTGATGGCGGTGGGCGTCGTGTTCTTCATCGTGTTCATGGAGCGTGCGCAGCGCCGGCTGCTGATCCAGTATCCGAAGCGACAGATGGGCAACCGTGTGTTCGGCGGCGAAGCGTCGCACCTGCCGCTGAAGCTGAACACCTCGGGCGTCATTCCGCCGATCTTCGCGTCGTCGCTGCTGCTGCTGCCGCTGACCGCGGTCGGCTTCGCCGGCGGCGAGGGGCCGGAGTGGCTGCAGACGGTCACGCGCTATCTGGCGCACGGCACGCCGCTTTACATGATCCTGTATTCGGCGCTGATCATCTTCTTCTGCTTCTTCTATACGGCCATCGTCTTTAACCCCGCGGACACGGCCGAGAACCTGCGTAAGTATGGCGGCTTCATTCCCGGCATCCGTCCGGGCAAGAACACCGCGGACTACATCGACTACGTGCTGACCCGGTTGACGGTGATCGGTTCGGCCTACCTTGTGGCGGTTTGTCTCCTCCCCGAAATCCTGATTTCCCAGCATTCGGTTCCGTTCTATTTTGGCGGCACCAGCCTGCTGATCGTGGTCACGGTAACGATGGACACGGTTGCGCAGATTCATTCCCATCTGCTGGCCCACCAGTATGAGGGGCTGATTAAAAAAGCGAAGCTTCGGGGGAGAAAGTAATGAATCTCATTCTGCTCGGACCGCCGGGCGCCGGGAAGGGGACCCAGGCGCGGCGTCTCGAAGACACGCGCGGGCTCGTCCAGCTTTCCACGGGCGATATGCTCCGCGCGATGGTCGCCGAGGGTGGTCCGCTTGGGCAGCAGGCGAAGGACATCATGTCCGCCGGCAAATTGATGCCGGACGAGCTGATGGTCAAAATCATCGCTGAGCGCATTTCCAAGCCGGATGTGGCCAACGGCTTCATCCTCGATGGTTTCCCGCGCACGGTCGCCCAGGCCGAGGCGCTGGACACCATGCTGTCGGACAAGGGCCTGAAGCTCGATCACGTGATCGAGATGAAGGTCGTGGACGACATCCTGGTGGAGCGCATCACCGGTCGTTACACCTGCGCCAAGTGCGGCAAGGGCTATCACGACGTCTTCGAGAAGCCGAAGGTCGAGGGCGTCTGCGATGTCTGCGGCAGCACGGAGTTCAAGCGCCGGGCCGACGACAACGCCGACACGGTGAAGACCCGCCTCGCCCAGTATCACGAGCAGACCGCGCCGATCCTGCCCTATTATCAGAGCCGTGGCGTTCTGAAGACGGTGGACGGCATGGCCGAGATCGACGACGTGACGAAACAGATCGAGGGCATCCTGGCCGCCTGACCGGGATTGTCCTGATCGACTGCATAGAAAAAGCCGCGAGGATCTTCGGACCTTTGCGGCTTTTTCTATGCCGTGACGATGAGGCGGGGAGGGCGGTCCTCCACGGAGGTGCCGCCGCTCTTTACGGAGCGGCGTCGGTGTCGGGGCGGGACAGGTCTTCCGCCTTCCGGCTCAGATCGTTGTAGCGGTCGAGCACCCAGCCGAGGTGGTCGGTGGCCGCAACGGCGGCGGCATCGGCATCACGGCGCCGGATGGCGTCGTAGATGGCGCGGTGATGGTCGATCATCAGCGCCTCGCGGCCCAGCGCGAAGGGCTCGGTGTGATGGTACTCCATCATCTGGCCAAGGATGTCGCGGATGGTCGCCAGCAGATGCAGGTAGACCGGGCTCCCGGCCGCCTGGGCGACGGCGAGGTGGAAGTCCATGTCGTCGGCGGCCTGCTTGCCGTCGCGGCCCGTCTCGCCCATCGCGGCGAGGACTCGTCCGATGTGGTCGATCTGCTCCTGGGTCGCGCGTTCGGTGGCGCGCCGGGCCGCCCAGCTTTCCAGGGCCTGCCGGATCTCCACGAGGTCGCAGAGGTTGGCGTGCTTCACGCGGACCATCTCGGTCAGTGCGCCGTCCATGGCGCCCGCGGAGGACACCACGCGCGTGCCGCCGCCTTGCACCGCGGTCAGGAAGCCCTGCGTCTTCAGCTTCTGCAGGGCCGCGCGCACCGACACCCGGCTGACGTGGAGCTGCTCAGCAAGCTGGCGCTCGCCGGGCAGGCGCTCTCCCGGAACGAGTTCGCCACGGGCGATCCGCTCGAGAATCCGCTCCGCCACCCATTCGGAAATGCGCTGGGAGGAGGCCGGTACGTGGTGGGGTTCTTCGGTGTCGGACACGGTGGCATGCCCTTTCATCAGCAATCGGTCATAGGTCGTACCCGAGTCGGGCAAATCACGTCAACTCGCATCCGGACGGCGGCGTATGGTCCGCGTCATCGGCGGCGTTTCATCGGCTCCCGCGGCGGGCCATCAGGATGCCGGCCAACACAACGGCGCCGCCCGCCGCCTGGAGAGCGCCAAGCGGCTCGGCGAGCAGCGCCCAAGCCAGCACCGCCGCCGCCGCCGGCTGGAGCAGCAGGCTGACGGAGGAGAAAGCAGCGGGCAGGTGAGCCAGCGCGTAGGCGATCAGGCTCTGGCCGCCGGCATGGCTGACCAGGGCGAGCCCCAGCAGCACCGCCCAGCCATCAAGCGATCCGGCGAACAGGCTCTCGCCAGACAGCAGGGCGATGGGCAGCAGGGCGAGGCCGGTGACGACTCCGCTCCAGGTCATGATGGTGGCTGTGGAGAACTCCGCCCGCAGCCGGCCCACCGCCAGGATGTAGCCGCCGTAGAAAACCGCGGTCAGCAGCCCGAGGGCGTCGCCGAACAAATGGTCCGGGCTCAGCTTCAGGCTTTGCCCCATCAGAACGACGGCCCCGCACAGCGCCAGACCGAGTCCCATCAGGAAGGTCCGGCTGAACCGCTCCTTGAACACCAGCCAGGACACCAGCGTCACGAAGATCGGCGCGAAGTTGGCGAGCAGCGTGGAGTTGGCGACGGAGGTGTAGCGGATCGACCAGTGCCAGATGGCGAGGTCCCCGGCGAAGAACAGGCCCGCCGCGGTCAGCCGCGCGTAGTCGGACCGCGACGAAGGCTTGCGCGACCGTGCGCCTCCCTTCGGTTCCACCGCCATCCAGACCCACAGGGCCGGGATGGCAAAGGCGAGCCGCCAGAAGGCGGTGGCGCTCGGCCCCAGTTCGGACAGGCGCACGAAGATCGGGGCGAAGGCGATTCCCAGCGCCCCGGTCAGAAGGGCAATCAGCGCGATCCGCTGCGCCGAGTCGGCGCGCGCGGTGGGGGCGAGGGTGCTGGCGTCCGGCATGGCGTCCGTTATAACGGACGCACCCCCTAGGCGCCACGGGCGCCCGCCGCATGGCTCATCTGCGGAAGCCCCGGATTGTGGGACATTGCCGCTCCGTCGGGATCATCCTTGCCGCCGGACCGTTGCCTTGGGTACCAGCCGGCGGGAACTTCCGCTGCGACCGAGACCCTGCAATACTGTGCCATCATGACGCAGCGATCCCCCTGCAAGCCCGCCGAACACCCGCGACCGGTGACCCTGCCGTCGCCGCCCCGCGCCGCGCCGGCCCCACCGTTGCTGGGTCCCGACGATCCGCCGCCGGTCACCGTGCTGCGTCCGGAGTCGGACAGCCCGGTCCTGCTGCTGTGCGACCACGCTTCGCGGGCCATTCCGAAGGCTCTGGGAACGCTGGGACTGGACGAGACGAATCTGTGCCGGCACATCGCCTATGACATCGGCGCAGCGGAGGTGACGCGGCGGCTGTCGGAGCGGTTCGGCGCCACGGCAGTGCTGTCCGGCTATTCCCGGCTGGTGATCGACCCGAACCGCGCGCTGGACGACCCGACGGCGATCCCGGTGGTCAGCGACGACGTGGTGATCCCCGGCAATCGGGCTCTGGACCGGGCCGAGGAGGAGCGCCGGATCGACGCCATCTTCCGGCCCTATCACGAGGCCGTCGCTGCCGAGGTTGCCCGGCGGCGCGAGCGCGGGCAGGTGCCGGTGCTGCTGTCGATCCACAGCTTCACGCCCGCGATGCGCGGCGTCGCCCGGCCCTGGCATGTCGGCATCCTGTGGGACCACGACCCGCGCATCCCGATCCCCATGATCGCGCGGCTGCGCGCCGACGGGCGCTGGTGCGTCGGCGACAACGAGCCCTATTCGGGCCGGACCACCCTGGGCGGCACGGTGGAAAGCCACGCGACGCCCGCCGGGCTGCCCAACGTCCTGATCGAGGTGCGCCAGGACCTGATCGCGACGCCAGAGGGGGCGGCGCTGTGGGCAACGGTGCTGGGCGACGCGCTGGAGCCGATCCTGGCCGACCCCGGCCTCTACGAGATCAAACTGTTCCCGCGGGAGTGAGCGTACATGGAGCCAGCCTTCACGCTGGGGCTTGAGGAAGAGTATCTGCTGGTGGACCGCAGCTCGCGGGACATCGCGCGCAACCCGCCGGACGAGATGCTGGAGGCCTGCCAGGAGCAGGCGCCGGGCCAGATCCATCCGGAATTCCTGCGCTGCCAGATCGAGGTCGGCACGCCGGTCTGCGCCAGCCTAAAGGAGGCGCGGGCGGAACTGGCACGGCTGCGCGCGACGGTGTCCGGGGTAGCGCGCGCCCACAATCTGGCGCCCATCGCGGCCTCCACCCATCCCTTCGCCGCGTGGGAACCGCAGAAGCACACCAACCGCGACCGCTACAACATGCTGGCCCGAGACCTGGGGGCTCCGGCGCGCCGGCTGATGATCTGCGGCATGCACGTCCATGTCGGGATCGAGGACCACGACCTGCGCATCGACCTGATGAATCAGGTCCGCTATTTCCTGCCGCATCTGCTGGCGCTGTCCACCTCCTCGCCCTTCTGGCGGGGGCAGGACATGCAGCGGAAATCCTACCGGCTGGCGGTGTGGAACGAACTGCCGCGCACCGGCATGCCCGACAGCTTCCAGAGCTTCGGCGAGTACCAGCAGCAGGTGAACGTCCTGGTCAACGCTGGCATCATCGAGGACGCGAGCAAGCTGTGGTGGGACATCCGCCCGTCCCAGCGCTTCCCGACGCTGGAGATGCGGATCACCGACGTCTGCACTCGCCTCGACGACGCGGTGACGGTGGCGGCTCTGTTCCGCTGCCTCTTGCGCATGCTGTGGCGGTTGCGGCTGAAGAACGTGACGTGGCGGCCTTACAAGAACCTGCTGATCGGCGAGAACCGCTGGCGCGCCCAGCGCTACGGCCTCGACGAAGGGCTAGTCGATTTCGGGCGCGGCACCATCGTTCCCTACGCCGACCTGATGGAGGAGCTGATCGAGCTGACCCGCGAGGACGCGGAGCGATTCGATTGCGTGGCGGAGGTCGCCAACGCCCGCGACATCATCCGCCGCGGCACCAGCGCACACCGGCAGGTGGCCATCTACCGCGAGGCGCTGGAGCAGGGCGCCACCGGCTGGGAGGCCCTGGCCCAAGTGGTCGATTGGCTGGCCGAGGAGACGATGGTCGGGGTGGAGTGATTTGCACCGAAGAGTTGCTTCGAAATCCGTGGCAACTTTCGGAAAGCCACTACTTGACCTTTGCGTCATCCAGCCATACCCTCCCCGCAAATCAGCTCACCGAGTTGAGCAGGGCAGGCAAAAAATAACGAAGCAGCAGAGGGCCGCTCGCATCACGGGCGGCCCTTACCTTTTCAGGGGGAAGGGAATGGCCGACGCCAAGTTCCTCAAGTTCGACACGCTGAGCCTGCACGCCGGCCAGCGGCCCGACCCGGCCACCGGGGCGCGGGCGGTGCCGATCTATCAGTCCACGTCCTACGTCTTCGACGACACCGACCACGCCGCCTCGCTGTTCAACCTGGAACGGCCGGGGCACATCTACTCCCGCATCTCCAACCCCACGGTGGCGGTGCTGGAGGAGCGGCTGGCGGCTCTGGACGGCGGTGTCGGCGCGGTCTGCACAGCCAGCGGCCAGGCGGCGCTGACGCTCGCCATCATGACGCTGATGGACGCCGGCGGGCACATCGTCGCCTCCTCCTCGATCTACGGCGGCAGCCGCAACCTGCTGGCCTACACGCTGCCGCGATTCGGCATCACCACGACCTTCGTGAATCCGCGCGACCTCGACGGTTTCCGCGCGGCCATCCGGCCGGAGACGCGGCTGCTGTTCGGCGAGGTGCTGGGCAATCCGGGGCTGGAGGTGCTCGACATCCCGCGCCTGTCGGCCATCGCGCATGAGGCCGGTCTGCCGCTGATGGTCGACGCGACCTTCGTCACGCCCTATCTGTGCAAGCCGCTGAGCGTCGGCGCCGATCTGGTCATGCATTCCTGCACCAAGTGGCTGGCCGGGCACGGCGTCGCCATCGGCGGGGTGGTGATCGACGGCGGCACCTTCGACTGGGAGGCGTCCGGCAAGTTCCCGACCCTGACCGAGCCCTACGCCGGCTATCACGGCATCGACTTCGCGGAGGAGTATGGGCCGGCGGCCTTCATCATGCGCGCCCGCGCCGAGGGGCTGCGCGACTTCGGCGCCTGCATGAGCCCGATGAACGCCTTCCAGATCCTCCAGGGCGTGGAAACCCTGCCGCTGCGCATGAAGGGCCACATCCACAACACCCGTAAGGTGCTGGGCTTCCTCGAATCGGAGGCTTACGCGGAGAACGGCAGCGTCGCCTGGGTCACCCATCCCGAACTGCCCGATCATCCCGACCACCGGCTGCGCGCCCAGCTTCTGCCGCACGGCGCCGGCTCGATCATCTCCTTCGGCATCAAGGGCGGGCGGGAGGCCGGGCGGCGCTTCATCGAGAAGCTGGCGCTGTTCTCCCACCTCGCCAACGTTGGCGACGCCAAATCGCTGGTCATCCATCCTGCCAGCACCACCCACGCCCAGCTCGACGCCGAAGCGCTCGCCGCCGCCGGGGTGGGGGAGGACATGATCCGACTGTCCATCGGGCTGGAGGACTGCGACGACCTGATCGACGATCTGCGCCAGGCGCTGCGCGCCGCGACGAAGGCGTGAGGAGGCTGCCATGGAACTGACCGTCAACGGCCAGACCGTCTACGCCCACACCGGCGGGCGGCCTTTCGACCCGGCCCGGCCGGCGCTGGTGCTGATCCACGGCGCCGGCATGGACCACACGGTGTGGAGCCTGCAAAGCCGCTACCTCGCCCATCACGGGCGGTCGGTCCTGGCGGTGGACCTGCCGGGCCACGGCCGCTCCGGCGGGGCGCCGCTGCCGTCCATCGAGGAGTTGGCGGACTGGGTCGCCGCTCTGCTGGACGCGGCGGGAGTGGCGAAGGCGGCGCTCGCCGGCCATTCCATGGGCGCTCTGGTGGCCCTGGAAACCGCGGCGCGGCATGGCGACCGCATCGAATCGCTGGCCCTGCTGGGCGTGGCGGAGACGATGCCGGTCCATCCCGACCTGCTGGCCGCCGCGGCGCTGAACGACCCGTCCGCCATCGAGCTGGTCATCGGCTGGGGGCATGGTCCGCGCGGGCATGTCGGCGGTGCGGCGGCTCCGGGCCTGTCGCTGGTGCCCGGTGGGCGGCGATTGATGCAGCGGGCGCGACCCGGCGTGCTGGGCGTCGATCTGGGAGCCTGCAACGCCTATGTCCGCGGGGGCGCGGCGGCTGCGGCGGTGTCCTGCCCGGCGCTGTTCCTGCTGGGCGGAGTCGACCGTATGACCCCGGCGAAATCCGGCAAGGCTCTCGCCGCTAAGGTTAGGCATTCCAAAGTCATTCAGCTGTCCGGCATAGGCCATATGGTTATGACGGAAGCACCGGACGCAACCACAGATGCCTTTTCAGCGCAGTTCTCCGCGCGTTAGCCTGTTGTTTCTTCGTTGATTACAGGGGCCTCATGAATCGTTAACGGATTGGCGTCTTACTGTTCTGCGTTGGAGCGATGATGCGGAATGGTGTTCTGTGCGGAGTCTTGAGCGGTATGTTCATGCCCTGATGGCCAACGCCGGCGATATCGTCGCCGTGCTGTCGTCGGACGGTCGGTTCATCGATGTGGGAGGCGCATGCCTTCGCGTGCTTGGCACCCCTCCGGAGGCGCTGCTGGGGACGCCCGTGCTCGAACGCGTGCATCCGGACGACCGGGAGGAGGCTGTCCGACGTCTCGCCCGCTGCGGCCATGGGGCATCCGTCGAGGATGGCGGTCCGTTCCTCTGCCGGGTGCGCCACGCGGCGGGCGGGTGGCGCCATATGGAGACGACGGCGTTCAACCGGCCGGACGATCCCAAAGTCCGGGAAATCGTCATCCACGCCCGTGACGTGACCGACCGGGTGGAGACCGAACAGCGGCTGCGGGCGAGCGAAGCGCTCTACCAGACGCTGGCCCGCTCCGCCCCGGTCGGCATTTTCCAGACGGATCGGGACGGCGGCATTGTCTTCGCCAACCCGCGCTTTGCAGCCATTGCCGGGTTGTCTTCCGATGCCCTGTCCGGTCATGCCTGGCGTGCGTCGCTGCATCCGGACGACCGCACGCGGTTGGAGGCGGATTGGGCCCAGGCCGTGGCAGCGGGGCTGCCGGTTCTGCTGAATCTGCGGTTCTGCGCGACCGACGGCACGGTTACCTTCGCCCTGTGTCAGGGCTCGCCGCTGACCGATGCGGACGGGCGGGTGCAGGGCTGCGTCGGCACGCTGACCGACATGACCGAATATGTGCGGACCGCCGATGCCCTGCTGATGGCGGAGGCCCGGACCAACGCCATCGTGGACGCTGCCGCCGATGCCATCGTCACCATGGACGGGGAGGGCATCGTCCACAGCTTCAACCCGGCGGCGGAGGCGATGTTCGGCATCCCGGCGGCGGACATGCTGTGGAGCCGGATCGACCGGCTGATCCCGGACATGGTTGGTCTGCTTCAGGATGGCGGGCTGGCCGTCTATCAGCCCGGCGGCGAAGCTCATGGCGCCGGGGCCGTACGGGAGGCCGTGGCGGTGCGGGGCGGTGACGGCGATCGCTTCCCCATCGAAGTGTCGGTGAGCGCGGTCGAGACGGGCGGGCGTCGCGTCTTCACCGGCATCATCCGCGACATCACCGCGCGCAAGCGGAGCGAAAGCGACCTGATCGCGGCAAAGGAAGCCGCCGAGTCGGCGGACCGCGCCAAATCGACCTTCCTCCAGGTCATGAGCCACGAACTGCGGACCCCGCTGAACGCGGTCATCGGCTTCGCCCAGGTGATCGAGATGCGGCTGCTCGGGGCGGGGGAGGTCGACCGTTACATCGACTATGCCGGGTCGATCCGCCAATCCGGCGAGCATCTGCTGGCGATCATCGACGATATCCTGGACATCACGACCATCGAGGCGGGCGGGCTGCGGCTGAACGAAACTCCCGTCGAACCGTCCGCCCTGGTGGGTGAGGCGCTGAACCTCGTTGCCATCCAGTCGGGCAAGCGCGGCGTGCCGATCCGCATCGACCTGGAGGATGGTCTGCCGATGCTGTTCGGCGACGCGCTTCGCCTGCGGCAGGTGCTGGTGAACCTGCTGTCGAACGCCGTGAAATTCTCCAATCCCGGCGAATCCGCCGTCGTCCGTGCGCGCCGCGGGGGCGACGGCGGGGTCGAATTGTCGGTGACGGACACCGGCATCGGCATCGCGGCGGAGGATCTGCCGACGGCGATGACTCCCTTCGCCCAGGTCGACCAGTCGATGGCGCGGCGCTACGAGGGAATGGGCCTTGGCCTGTCCATCTCGAAACGGCTGGTCGAGGCGCATGGCGGCACGCTGCGCATCGACAGCGCGCCGGGGCAGGGGACCACGGTGACCGTGGCCTTGCCGCCGAGCCGGAAAATGGCCGACGCATGACGGGAGCGGCGACGGTCCGCTGCTAACGCAAAAACGGCGCCCCGGTTTTCCGGGGCGCCCTGTCAATGCATCATGCGTCGACGCGTGATGCGCTGCTGCGTGATGCCTTGCGGTTACGCAGCCTGCTGGGTCAGCGCGGGCTTCGCCGTGCCGGTGGTGCCGATCTGGATGGTCCGCGGCTTCATCGTTTCCGGCACCTCGCGCACCAGATCGATATGGAGCAGCCCGTTCAGCAGATTGGCGTTGCCCACCTTGATGAAGTCGGCAAGCTGAAAGCGGCGCTCGAAAGCGCGGCCGGCAATACCCCGGTAGAGGAATTGGCCGGTCTCCTGTTCCTTCTTAGCTTTCCCTGTGACCACCAGAGAGTTCTGCTGAGCGGTGATCTCCAGATCCTCCGGGCCAAAGCCGGCGACGGCCATGGTGATCCGGTAAGCATCGTCGCCCGTCTTCTCGATGTTGTAGGGCGGGTAGGACGCGGCGGCCTCGTCGCCGGTCATCGCGTTTTCCAGGAGACGCGAGAGGCGGTCGAACCCGACGGTCGAACGGAACAGGGGCGAAAGGTCGTAGGAGCGCATGACATATCCTCCAAAAGAGCGATACAGCGATCGGGGACCACGATCATCGTCGGTCCCTCGGCTTGCGGATCCGGCGAACCCCAACTGGGCGTCCGCCGATACCGCGACAGATAAGCGAGCGTTCTTCCCGTTCAAGAGGACGCTTTTCGAAATTCACCGGACCGCGCCGTCTCCGGCCACAAGGCGGAAGGCGGGGGTCCACATCCACAAACCGATTGTTAATCAGTTGCGGCGAGGCTCGGAATCGGGCCATCCGGCCGCGGGAGGGGTACGGCCGTGATGGAAACACCGACCTTCTTCAACGGGACTTATGATGAGACGATGGCGCTGCTGATCGAGGCGCGCAATTACATCGCCTATCATGATGCCGCCAGCCATCGGGCGCTGCCGCCCCATGTCCGGCTTCAGATCTCGTACGAATCGATGCGGGTGACCAGCCGTCTGACCCAGGTCATGGCTTGGCTGCTGGCGCAGAAGGCCGTCCATGCCGGGGAAATGAGCCGCGAGCAGGCGGCGAGCGACGATTTCGCCCTGTCGGGAGGGGACATCTGCACCGATCCCTCCGGCCCCGACAACGAGCAGCTTCCGGAAGGCCTGCGCAGCCTTCTGGAGCGCAGCCACCGGCTCTACATGCGCGTCGCCCGGCTGGACGAGCGCGCCCGCGACGCGGTGGCTCTGGCCGGCTGACGGCCAGCGTTCTCAAAAGCGGCAAACGCGAAAAGGGCGCCCGGCGAACCGGACGCCCCTTTTCGTTTTGCGGACGAAGAAGATTACTTCTTCAGGCCGAAGCTCGCGAAGCGCTTGTTGAACTTGGCGATCTGGCCGCCCGTGTCCAGCAGCTTCTGCACGCCGGTCCAAGCCGGGTGCGACTTCGGGTCGATGTCGAGGCGCAGCGTATCGCCCGGCTTGCCCATCGTGGAGCGGGTCTTGAACGTGCTGCCGTCGGTCATCACCACGTTGATCTCGTGGTAGTCGGGATGGATATCAGTCTTCATGGCCGGGGTTCCTGCAAAGCGAGCGCGGTCTATAGCAAAGCATGCGGCATGATGCAACCGCGTTCCTACGCCGGAAAGGCGGGTGGTTCCGAACCACCGCCGCTTCGCTGTGCATCCCCCATCCTTCACCCTGGAGACAGCGGGGCACAGAGGATTCGAGCGCTTTCGGAAGGCGCCGGCCGCGGCGGGATCTCCGCGTCTTCGTGACTGTATGGTTCAAACGTGTGGCCACACCATACCTTGTTCATAGGCCCACCCCTTGCTATATGCCGGGTTTGCCCCCGTGCACCGCCTGCACATCGTCCTGCCGCCCGTCCTGCCGCTGGGGAGCCCCGGTGTCCCGTCATTCCTCGAAGTCCGATCCGGTGTCCGAAGGGGCGCCTTCCTCCGCGTCGCGCCGCCGCAACCTGTCGCCGCTGCGCCGGCTGTTTCCCTTCCTGTGGCCATACCGGCTGCAAATCCTGGGTGCCATGCTGGCCCTGACCGTGGCCGCCGGGACCGTCCTGGGGCTGGGGCAGGGGATGCGCGTCCTGGTGGACCAGGGCTTCGTCGCGGGCGATTCGGCGCTGCTCGACCGGGCGCTCCTGGTTCTGCTGGTGGTCATCGTGCTGATGGCCGCCTCGACCTTCGGCCGCTTCTATCTGGTGAGCTGGATCGGCGAGCGGGTGGTGGCCGACATCCGCCGCGCCGTCTACAGCCATGTGGTGAAGCTCTCCCCCGGCTTCTTCGAGACCACCAAGACCGGCGAGATCCTGACGCGCCTGACCACCGACACCGAGGTGCTTCAGACCGTGGTCGGCTCCTCCGTCTCGATCGCGCTGCGCAACATGCTGATGTTCGTGGGCGGCACGGCGATGCTGCTGGTGACCTCGCCGAAGCTGGCGGGGCTGGTGTTCCTGGGTGTGCCGGTGGTCATTCTGCCGATCATCATTTTGGGGCGGCGGGTGCGCGCCCTGTCGCGGGCCAGCCAGGACAAGATCGCCGACCTCGGCTCCTTCGTGGAGGAGACGCTGGGCGCCATCCGCACGATGCAGGCCTACACGCACGAGACCATCGACCGCAGCCTGTTCGGGGCGCGGGTGGAGGACGCCTTCACCACCGCCCGGCGGCGGGTGACGGTGCGGGCCATCATGACGATGATCGTCATCGTGCTGGTGTTCGGCTCCGTCGGCCTCATCCTGTGGATCGGCGGGCACGACGTGCTGGCCGGGCGGCTGTCGGTGGGGCAGCTCTCGGCCTTCGTCATCTATTCGGTGGTCGTCGCCGGTTCGGTCGGGGCGATCAGCGAGGTGGCCGGCGACCTTCAGCGCGCCGCCGGCGCCACGGAGCGGCTGTTCGACCTGCTGGACACCGAGCCGGAGATCCGCGCTCCGTTCAACCCGCGCGCGCTGCCGGAACCGGCGCAGGGTGCGCTGTCGTTCCGCGACGTGCGTTTCCATTACCCGTCGCGCCCGGATTGGGCGGCGCTGAAGGAATTCTCGCTGGAGATCGAGCCGGGCGAGACGGTGGCCCTGGTCGGCCCGTCGGGCTCCGGCAAATCCACGGTGTTCCAGCTTCTGCTGCGCTTCTACGATCCGCAGGCCGGAGCGGTCACCCTGGACGGGGTGGACGTCCGCGACGCCGACCCGGTGGAGGTGCGGCGGCGGCTCGGCCTCGTGGCGCAGGACCCGGTGGTCTTCTCCGCCAACGCCTGGGAGAACATCCGCTACGGGCGTCCGGACGCCAGCGACGCGGAGGTGCTCGCCGCCGCCGAGGCGGCCCACGCGTTGGAGTTCCTGCAAGCGTTGCCGGAAGGGCTGGACACCTTCCTGGGCGAGAAGGGCGTGCGGCTGTCGGGCGGCCAGCGCCAGCGCCTGTCCATCGCGCGGGCCATCCTGCGCGACCCGCCGGTTCTGCTGCTCGACGAGGCGACGAGCGCGCTCGACGCGGAAAGCGAGCGCATGGTGCAGGACGCGCTGGACAAGCTGATGACCCGGCGCACAACGATCATCATCGCCCACCGGCTGGCGACCGTCCTGAACGCCGACCGGATCGTGGTGATGGAGCAGGGGCGCGTCGTCGCCACCGGGCGCCATGCCGATCTGGTCCGCGAGGGCGGCCTCTACGCCCGCCTTGCGGCGCTCCAGTTCGACCGTGCGGCGGACGAGGCCGGGCTGGTCGGGAGCTGAGGAGCCCGCCGCCGTTCGGGCGCCGGATGCGGAACCCGTCCGCGCTTGCGGCGGTTGTCGGGCCATGTCCACCGACACGACTCATCTTCCTTCACCGGCGCGGGCGGCAACGGGGCTCCCCTGGGCGGGGTACCTGCTGGGCTTCGCGCTGGGCGGCTTCTTCGACGGAATCCTGCTGCATCAGGTGCTGCAATGGCATCACCTGCTGTCGGCGGTCGAGTCCTCCTCCGTACGGGACATCCGCGTCCAGATCCTGGCGGACGGCCTGTTTCACGCGGCGATGTACGTCGTCGCGGCAGGTGGCCTGTGGCTGCTGTGGCGGAGCCGGCGCCGCTTCGCCGAGCCAGGGGCGGACCGCCTGATGTTCGCCAACGCGCTGATCGGGTTCGGCGTCTGGCACATCCTCGACGGCGTTCTGTCCCATTGGCTCCTCGGCATCCACCGCATTCGCATGGACTCGGCGACCCCCCTGCTCTGGGACCTGCTGTGGTTCGTCGTCTTCGGCGTCGCCGTCGTCGCGGCGGGCTGGCGGTTGCGGCGCGGCGGGGGAGCGGGCGGCGGTGGACGTGCCGCCCCGGTCGCCCTGACGCTGGCGGTTCTGATCGCCGGGCCGGTCGCCGCCCTTCCGCCGCCGGGCGTGACCACGGTGATGGTGCTGTTCCAGCCCGGCACGACGGCGGTGGACGTGTTCGCCGCCGTCGCGGCGGTGGACGGGCGGACGGTCTGGCAGGACCCCTCCGGACAGCTCTGGGCCATTGACCTGGGTGAGGAGGGCAATCCGACGGCGCTGTACCGGCACGGCGCCCTGCTGGTCAGCAACACGCTGCTGCCGACCGGCTGCCTCGACTGGTTCCGAACCTGACGCGGCGCTTCCCGGTCACGCCACGCCGAGGCGGCGCAGCGTTGGCAGGCGCAGGCGGGTGAAGCGGTCGAACCGGGCGCGCAGTTCCGCCACGTTCGCCTCCTCCCCGTCGAGCCGGGTTCCATCGCGCGACAGGGCGAGCCCATCCGCCGACAGAGTCTCCCAGGCGGTCGCCGCGGGGTCGGTGCCGGTGCGCCGGGCCAGCAGGAACAGCGCCTCCAACCGTGACACCGCGACACCGGAGCCGAGGACGGGCGACGCCAGTGTGTCCAGCGTGTCGTCCCGGCGGTTTCGCTCCAGAATCGCGGCGTTGAAGCGGTCGGCCTGGAGTGCGCGCGCCGCCTGGCCGGCCTCGGGCAGGGCGGGCGCCACCAGCGCCAGGCTGGTCAGGATCATCAGGGCGCGCAGCACGGCCTCCTCGCCGTGGCGGACGAGGGTGGGGAGGGCGGCCAACTCCGCCAGCGTGGGCGTGCCGGCGGCCAGCGCCTCGGCCAGCGGGCCGTGCAGGTCCTGCGGAAGGGGCACGCGCCCGACCGGGGCCAGGATCACCTCCGGCAGATCGTCGGGCGGCACCAGAAGGGCGAAGCGGGTGGCGCGCAGCCGGTCCCGCCGTTCCGCCGCGGTCAGCCGCTCGGCACCTTTCACGAACAGGTCGCGGCGGAAGGCGCGGTTGGTCAGCAGGTCGCGCAGCGTCTCGCGGTAGGCCGGGTCGCGCGCCTCGGCCAGCAGGGGCAGGGCATCCGGCGGCAAGGACAGCTCGTCCATCTGCTCCATCGGGACGGCGGGGCCGGCGAAGTCCAGCTTGGCTGCCGCCAGCTCCCGCGCCACGTCGGCGTGGTAGAAGGCCGTCCAGTCGCGGTTCAGATATTCATGGGCGATGTAGTTGGGCGATTTGCGCTTCAGCGAGTCCAGCCGCGCCGGCAGCGCGTCGGCCTGGGCGAACCAGCCGGCGTTGAGGGCGGTGAGGCGGCTGGCGAAGGCCACGGCCTCCTCGATCCGCTCCGGCAGCGGGCCGGTGCGGTCGGCGCAATGCTCGACCAGGACGCGGCGCAGCGGCATGTAGGCGAGCGTGCCGGGCAGGGAGTTGTAGCTGACGAAGACCAGCCCGCCGGGCTTCAGCCGCCGCTTCAGCAACTCCACCAGGATCGCCCGGTTCTCCGCGCTGACCCAGGACCAGACGCCGTGCAGCGTCACGATGTCCAGGTCCTTGGCCCCATCCTGGGCGTATTCGGCGAAGCTCTCCTCCCGGAAGGCGGCGTTGCCCAGCCCGGCCTCGGCGGCGAGGCGCTGGGCGCCAGCGATGTGGCCGGGGTTGAAGTCGACCGCCTCGAACCGGGCGTCGGGATGGCAGCCGGCCAGGACGGCGCTGCTCACCCCGTGGCCGCAGCCGATCTCCGCGCAGGCGAAGGGCCCGGTAAGGTCCATCGGGGATCGCCAGCCGCGCAGGGTCAGCGCGAAGGACAGCAGCGCCGGCGACAGCTCCCGGTAGAAGGCGTGGATATAGCCGATCCCGCCCACATAGCCCTCGGTCCAGCCCTGCATCGTCTCCACTCCTTCCGTCCGCTGGGGAAGGGTGATAGCGCCGGGCTTGGCTGGCTGTCAAAGAAGGCGGATACAAGGGTGAATGCGGAGCCGGAACGAGCCCCGCAAAAAAATGCGATCCTATCCATTTTGGTATCGACAAGCCCAGGACCCTTCGTTATAAACCGCGCCACACCGGCCGGGACGACGGCTTGGCCGGACAGGAACCCTAGTCGATACGGTCAGGCACCACCTGACGCAGAGACGAAGGCTCCGGTGCCGGTGTGAACGAGAAGTGATGGG
>NZ_JAUQTX010000020.1:27659-42921 GCF_059803775.1 Azospirillum sp. UFLA03-27
GGGCGCATAGCTCAGTTGGTAGAGCAGCTGACTCTTAATCAGCGGGTCCAAGGTTCGAGTCCTTGTGCGCCCACCATCACTTTCCGGATCGAAAGGGATCGTTCCCAGGACCCCTTCACGCCGCCGGGTGTTTCGGTGCCCGGATGGGAATGGGCGCATAGCTCAGTTGGTAGAGCAGCTGACTCTTAATCAGCGGGTCCAAGGTTCGAGTCCTTGTGCGCCCACCATTCCCAACACAACGGTACGACAGCGATGCACACAAAAAGGCCGCCCTCGGGCGGCCCTTTGTGCGTTTGAGGCTCCGCTTGCGCCGTCACTCCGGAGCAGTGCCGGGGCGGCGGGGGACGAGCAGATTCGCGGTCATCTGCTGAACTATCTCGCCGTCCTGGTTGAGGGTGGTGGTGCGCACGCGGGCGATGCCGCGATCGGGGCGCTTGGCCGACACGCGGACCTCCAGAATCTCGCTCTCGATGCGCAGCACGTCGCCGGGGCGGGTGGGCTTGGGCCAGCGGACGTCCTCCACCCCCATCCCGACGAAGCCGCCGGCGAGTGCGCCGTCTCCCGTGACGATCATCCGCATGGTCAGCCCGGCGGTGTGCCAGCCACTCGCCGCCAGTCCACCGAAGACGCTGCCCTGCGCCGCCTCGGGGTCGAGGTGGAAGGGCTGCGGGTCGAACTGCCGCGCGAAGGCGACGATGTCCTCCTCCGTCACGGTCACCGGGCCGCCGGTGAAGCGGTCGCCGGGGGTCAGGTCGTCAAGATAGCGCATCGGTCTGTGAACTCCCGTGGCCGGTTGCCTCGTCGCTTTGCGTTAACCTCTGCAGGGCGGGAACGAAAGCGATACCTGCCACGTAAAAATTGCAAAGCAGCCGGGACGCAAAATGTCGGGGCAGAAAACGCCCGTCTGGAAAGCGCCGGGAAAGCGCCGGGACACAAAACAACGACGCCGCAGGGCGGGCCTGCGGCGGTCTGGTCCGGGCGGACGGCGAGCAGGAATCGCTTATTCGGCGGCGGTGCTGGCCATCCGGCTGCGCACGGATGGCGGCGGCTGGTTTCCACGATAGTCCTGCAGCCGCGTGGCGCGCAGGCCCCGCATGCCATGGCTGTCGATCAGCCGTTGCCAGGACAGGAATTCCTCCACGGACAGGGTGTAGCGGCGACATGCCTCCTCAAGGCTGATCAGCCCCGAGCGCACGCCGGCCACGACCTCCGCCTTGCGCCGCATCACCCAGCGCTTGGTGTCCGGAGGGGGAAGATCATTTTCTGTCATCGGCCGTCCTGCTGGACCGATGACCGACGCTCCACTGGAGCCATCGTCGCTCATTTCAAGCTCGCGAGATGACATGCGCGGACGCTCCACCATCAGCAGTGTATTCCACGATTTGGTGGTAACCTACCCCTTCTCCGCTTAACAAAAGCCTAAACGATAGGGTTAATGTTTTAAGCATAAAAGGCATGGTCCATAGGCCCATCCGGACCCATGCCCATGCCTTTCTCCATGCGTTTGGACGACGCCTATGGGGGTGAGGGCGAAACCCTCAGTACACCTTGGAAAGCTTGGACAGCGGAACCTCGACGCTGCCCACGGACATCACCGTTTCGCCGTCCTTGTTGGACCCGATGCCGCTGACCGTGCCGAAGGTGAAGGGGGTTGCCTTGATGATGTCGTCCTTCTTCTCGGACACCGGGGCGATGTTCAGGCGGTACTGGCCCGGCTGGACGGCGTTGCCGCCGTCGTCCTTGAAGTCCCAGTTCACGACATGCTTGGTGCCGGCGGCGGTCTCGCCGGTCATCGACCGGACGATGCGGTTCTTGCTGTCCAGGATGTCGACGCGCACGGATTTGGCGGACTTCTCCAACTCGTAGGCCAGCGGGGCCGCCGTCATGCCCTGGGTGTAGTCGAAGCTGTCGCCCTCGAAGGTGACGGTGCGGCCCAGATAGGCGAGGTTGGTCGAGTTGGTCGAGGCGTTCTGCAGCTTCAGCAGCTTGTCCAGGCGGCTGTTGGTCCCGATGTTCTGCTCCACGTTCGCGAAATCGACCAGCTGCTTGGTCATGTCGTTCGTGTCCATGGGTTTCAGCGGGTCCTGGTTCTGCATCTGCGTGGTCAGCAGCTTCAGGAAATGCTCGAAATTGTCACCCAGCCCCTTCACCGCGGTGTCGAGCTTCTGCTCGTCGGCGGTCTTGGTGGTCTTGGTGGAGGTGTCGGTCTTCGTCTTGGTCTGGTTCGTGTTCCAGCTGCTGCCGTAGTCGGTGTTGGTGGTGGCCATGGTCGTCGTCCTTCGCTGGAATGGCTGCAGCTGCTCTGAATCAGGCTTGGATGTCGACGCGGCCAGGGGCCAGCGTCAGGGTGTAGGCGGCCTGCGCATCCTCCACCTCGCCCGTGCCGCCGCCGAGGCCGCGGCCCCGCCGGCCTGAGCCGCCTTGCCGTCCCGAATCCTGGAACGATTGGCCGCCTTCGCCGCGCAGGCTGAAGTTGAGGCTGTTGCTGTCCGCCTTCAGCCCAGCGTCTTGCAAGGCACGTTCCAGATTGCGGCTGTCCCGCTGGAGCAGTTCGAGGGTCTGGGCCTTTTCCACGGCGACCGACGCGGTGACCCGCCCGTCCTGG
Source organism: Azospirillum sp. UFLA03-27 (assembly GCF_059803775.1). Taxonomy (NCBI): domain Bacteria; kingdom Pseudomonadati; phylum Pseudomonadota; class Alphaproteobacteria; order Rhodospirillales; family Azospirillaceae; genus Azospirillum; species Azospirillum sp. UFLA03-27. The sequence goes on from NZ_JAUQTX010000020.1 coordinate 30,265, forward strand.
CCGATTTCCAACTTGATGTCGATGCGGCCCAGCTCGGCGGGGCGCAGATTGATGGTGAATTGGTCGTTGCCGTCCGACACGTTCTTGCTGATGTGGACCGCCACCTGATCCTGCACGCCCATCGGCAGGCCGGCGGAGCCGCGGGACGGGCGAAGCTGGGCGGTGGTCAGCCCCGCCTCCACTCCGCTCACCGTGTGCACGCCCTCGATCCCGGCGAAGACCGGATGCGTGGGGGTGGTGGGGTGAGGCGCGCCGTCGGCCGGCGGCGGCGCGTCCGCGGCGGCCGCTGCGGCAGCGTTCAGGAACGCGCTTTGCCCGGCAGGCTTTGCCGGGTCGGCAACCGGTGCCTGGGGGGCCGGCGGCTGCGTCAGGGCGGCGTTGCCGCTCGGGTCCTGGTTGCCGCGGTTGCCGGCGTTTGCTCCGGCCTCGCCGTCCGCTCCGGTCCGGGTCGCGCTCTTTGCCTTGGCCGCGGCGAGTTCGGTCAGGGATTGCGGCAGCGGCGCACTGTCGTCGTTCGGCAGGTCGGCAATGGGCAGGGCGCCGGGGGACAGCGCGTCGGCGGTCGCCGCCGGCTTGTCCTTGGCGGCGGCGTCCTTTGCCTCGGCGTGGGGTGCGGGAATGTCGGCCTGCGGGCCGCCCGGCGGGGCGACCGGCGCCGGCACGGCGTCCGCCATCGTCAGGGGCGCTTCCGCGGCCGGCTTGGCCGCCGCGGCGGCCTTGACGGACTCGTCGGAGGTGAGCTTGACCTTGCCATCCTGATGAAGGGCGGCGGCCAAAGCCGCATCGGCAGCGGTCTGGACGGCGGAAGGAGCGTCCCCATTGTCCGGAGTCGGAGCATCGGGTGATGTGGGGTCGACCGGGGCCGTCGCCTCGACCGCACCGTCATCCGTCGTCGTGTTCGCCGCTTCGTCATCCGGCGTGCCGATGGCAACCGGGGCGACGGCCAGCGCCAGGGCGGCATCGATGTCGGTCAGGGTGGTGGACTGGTCGGTGGTCACCAGCTCCACGGTGGTCTCGGTCACGGTGACGGTCAGATCGATGATCACAGCCTCGCCGTTCCCGTCCTCCGCGGGCTGATTGCCGGGACCATCCTGTGTGGCGCCGTCATCCATCGTGCCGTCGGTCTGGTCCGGCGGAACCTCCTCCGCCGTGTCGGTCCGGACGGTGGCCTCGGCGAGCGCCGGCTGTGCGGCGGTATCGTCCCGCGCCGTCTTGGCGCCGGCGGCTTTCGCATCCTTTGTCGCCTCCTTCGCCGCGGCGTGGCTTGCGGCGGCGGTCTCGCGCCGCTCGGTGCGCGTCGCGTGTGCGTCATCGCCGGCCTTGGCCGCGTCGGACGCGCGGGCGTCCTTGCGTTCGGCGGCGCGTTCGGCGGAGCGCTGTGCTGTGGCCTGGGTGGTGGCTTCGGAGGACTGGCGCGGCTTGGCCGGCTCCGCGCGGATGGGTTCGGGGCGGGGCGGCGGGCTGCGCTCCGCGGCCTTGCGCTCCGCGGCCCGGTTGGCGGCGTCCCGGTTGGCGGCGGCCTGATCGGCGGCACTCGCCGCGGCGTTGCGCCGATCCTGGGCCGCACTCTCCGCCTGGGCCTGATCGCGCTTGCGGGTGGAGGCCTCGCTGATCAGCCGGTCCATCATCGAGGCGAACTTGTCGCTTCGCGGGGCCGTGTTCTGGCTGGAGGAGGTCTGGCCCCGGACCAGGCTTTCGAACGCGGAGGGCGCGGAGTTCGTTTGGATGGCCATGGAACGGATTCCCCGAAGCGGACAGGTGCACCCCATCCAGAAGCAACTAACGGGCCAGTCTCAGGCCGGTGCTGGCGGGTCCGATCGCGATCCCGCGCCCGGCAGTTCCGTCCGCCGGGCGGCAAATTCCGCCGGGTGGCCGGCGCTTCTTGCCGGACCCGCAAAAACCGAAGGGCCGCCCGGTCGGACGGCCCTTGCTGCGGGTTGCGGTGATGCCGGGGGAGGCCTCAGAGACGGGTGTTCAGAGTGGCGGAGGTGGACGGCCCGTGACTCGGCGTGACGTAGGTCGCGCGGGGCGGAACCGGGGCGGTGCCGTAGGCGGGGGTGGTGGTCTGCCGGGCGCGGTTGATGGCACCGACCACGGTGTCCACCAGGATCTTCTGCGCCGCGCTGTTCCGCCGAAGCGCGTCGGCGTTGGCGGCGGACGCCTCGTACAGGCCACGCGTGGCCTCGCGCAGCTGGGCCTTGGCCTCGTCGGGCAGGGCGGCCATGCCCTCGCGGTCCACGCGCAGCAGGCGCGACACCTCCTCGTAGACCAGCATCATCGGCTGTTTCTCGCGCCCCAGCCGGGCCAGCTCGGCGCTGGTGCAGTGCCGCATCACGGCTTCGGTCTCGCGCGCCAGATGGACGCTCAGCCGGTTCATCAGCTCGACCAGAGCGGCGGCGCGCTCCTCCGCGTTCTTGGGCAGATTGGCGGCGGGAGCCTTGGACGGCTGCGGGAAACGGACGTCGACCTTATCCATGGTTGCCCTCCTGTGCGCGCAGAAGCTCGCGATAAACCTGATCGGCGATGCCGAACCCGCCGCTGCGGGACACCTGCTTGCCGTATTCGTTGGTCAGCATGGAGCGGAACATCTCCTCGGCATGGCCGCCGCCGAAGTTTTGGTCCACTTCGATCCCGTCGAGCATGTGGCCCAGCATCTGGGAGACGAAGACGCTCTCGAATTCGTTCGCGGACTGGCGGATCTTGGCGCGGATCGCCGGGTCCACCCTGCTTTCCGCGCTTTTGGGATCGACCAGATCGGTGCGCACCGCCGTCCGGAAGCTCGCCGGGGCGCCGTTCTGGGCGCGCTCGGCGGCCGCGGGCAGGCGCGGAGGCGGAAGGCCGGGAAGGGAAAGCGTCGTATCCATCAGATCACCTCGATCTCCGCCTGCAGGGCTCCGGCGGCCTTGATCGACTGAAGGATGGCGATCATGTCCCGGGGCCCCACGCCAAGCGCATTCAAGGATTGTACCAACTCCTGGAGCGTCACCCCGGAATTCATCACGGCGAGGCGGTTGTTGGACTGGTCGTCCACCTGGATATCGGTGCGCGGCACCACAGCGGTCTCGCCCTGGCTGAAGGGGCCGGGCTGGCTGATCTGCGGCGTCTCGGTGACGCGGATCGTCAGGTTGCCCTGGGCGATGGCGACGGTGGAGATGCGGACGTTCTCGCCCATCACGATCACGCCGGACTTCTCGTCCACCACCACGCGGGCGACCTGATCGGGGGTGACGCGGAGCTGCTCGATCTCGGTGATCAGGCCGACGATGTCGCCGCGCCGGGCCTCCGGCACGCTCAGCAGGACCGAGGAGGGGTCGGTGGCCTGCGCGCGATTGCCGCGGAGCTGGATGTTGATGGCGGTCGCCACGCGCTGGGCCGTCGTGAAGTCCGGGTTGCGCAGCGACAGGCGCAGCACCGGCAACTCGGCCAGCGAGAACTGGATCTCGCGCTCGACGATGGCACCCGAGGAGATGCGGCCCGAGGTGGGGACGCCGCGGGTCACGCTGGCCCCCTGGCCTTGGGCGGAGAAGCCCGACACCGCGATCGGCCCCTGGGCCACCGCGTAGACCTCGCCGTCGGCGCCCAGCAGCGGGGTGACGAGCAGGGTGCCGCCGAGCAGGCTCTTCGAATCGCCCATCGCCGACACGGTGGCGTCGATGCGCGTGCCCTGGGCGGAGTAGGGCGGCAGGGTCGCCGTCACCATCACCGCCGCCACGTTCTTGGTGCGCAGGTTGGTGCCGCGGGTGTTGACGCCCATCCGCTCCAGCATGCCGACCAGGCTCTGCTCGGTGAAGGGCGAGTTGTTGAGGCTGTCGCCCGTGCCGTTCAGGCCGACCACCAGGCCGTAGCCGATCAGCATGTTGTCGCGCACGCCCTCGACGTCCACCACGTCCTTGATCCGCGCCGACGAGGCCGAGGCCGGCGCCGACAACGCGAGCAGCGCCGCGGCCAGCGCGGCCAGCATCGCGACCGCGCGCAGCAGGACGGCGGCGCGGGGCGCATGGCGCAGGGCGGCACGGGGCAGGGCGGTGGCGGTCATGGCGGGGACACTCCTCAACGGCTGTCCCTTCTTATACAAACGGCGTGCCAGAGCTGCGGATGGCAGGCAAAGCGCAGGATCGGCAAGGGGAAGCGGCGGCGCCGGATGAAAAGGCCGGAAATTGGCACCGCGTCCGACCGCTTTATGTCACGGAAGCAGGGCAATTTTTGCCCGATTGCGGCAAACCTTGACCGGATGTTAAGGTGCTTCCATCTAGAGTGTCGCGCTTTTCCGAAACCGGTTGCACGGAACATGAAAGTCGAAGGCCCCGGAAAACTTCGCGGCAGCAGCTCGGTCCGGCGCACGGGGAAAGCCGAAGGCTCGTCCGGTGCGTCCTTTTCCAAGCAGCTCGTCGGCGAGACCAACACCGCGCAGGGCGTCCACGCCGCGGCGCCACTGGCCGGCATTGCCAGCGTGCTGGCGTTGCAGGAGGTGGACGACGCCACGGCCCGTGCGTCGCGTGGCAAGATGCGCGCCGAGGAGATGCTCGACAAGCTGGAGGAGATCCAGCACGGGCTTCTCGCCGGCACGCTTCCGGCACAGAAGCTGATGGACCTCGTGAAGGTGGTGCAGTCGCGCCGCGTCCATGTGGACGATCCGCGGCTGGCCGACATTCTTGACCAGATCGATCTGCGCGCCCAGGTCGAGCTTGCGAAGCTCACCCCCTGAGCGCGGTTTCCGGCCATAGGACCGGCTTTTCGGCATCGGCCGTACGGCCATCGCCGAACCTTTCACAAAACTTTGCTTCTCCAAGGGCTTGTTCGCGCTTCGATAGGCGAAGCGCAGGGTTGCGGTTGCCGATGCGCCTACCTATACTCCGCGCCGCCCGGATCACCCTTTTGCGTTGGATGCTCTCGGATGTCGTCTCCGCTTCTGCCTAAGAACTACACCCCGTCGGAAGACGAGGAGTTCATGAATCCCGTGATGCGGGAATATTTCCGCCAGAAGCTGCTGCGCTGGCGCGCGGAGCTGCTGGCTGAATCCAGCGAGACCCTGAGCAGCCTTCAGGAAGGCGGCATCCAGGAACCGGACATCGCCGACCGCGCGTCGGCGGAGACCGACCGCGCGTTGGAACTCCGCACCCGTGACCGCGAGCGCAAGCTGATCTCCAAGATCGACGCGGCGCTGGAGCGGTTGCAGGATGGGTCCTACGGCTACTGCGAGGAAACGGGGGAGCCCATCTCCGTCCGCCGCCTCGACGCCCGCCCCATCGCGACGCTGAGCCTGGAAGCCCAGGAGCGGCACGAGCGCATGGAGCGCACCCAGCGCGACGACTGACGCGGCGGCTATCCTCGCTGTCTCGGGCCTCGCTGTCTCGGGCCTCGCTGTCTCGGGCAAGCCCCCACCGATCCCGGCGGGGGCTCTCGTCCGTCAGGAGTTGCTGTCGCGGCGGTGGATCACCGCCAGACCAGCCACGCGCTCCGCCCCGACCAGTTCGCTGAGGCTGTCGTACAACTCCACGCGGCCCATCGCCGATTCGAGGGCGCGGCACTCCGCCGCCGCGATGTGCGGGCTGTCGATCCGGCCGTTTTCCATGAATCCGCGCAGGACATCGAGCGTGAGACGGTCCTCGGGGCGCTCGACCTCCGGGGGCTGCCAGTTCAGATCCTCGATGACGTAAACCCCGCCGGGGCGCAGCCGTCCGAACAGGGCGGCCAGCGTCATCTGCTGATGGCGCGAGGCGTGTGAGCCGTCGTCGATGACGATGTCGAAGGGACCGTCCTCCTCGGCCAGACGCCGCAGGCCCGCGGCGTCGCCCTGGTCGACGCGCCGGGTCGTCACCCGCCCGCCGTCGAAAGCCGAAAAGTCTTCGATGTCCGCGCCGATGAGGACGGCGTTCGGGAAGTAGCGCTCCCACATGCGCAGGCTCGGCACGTCGTCCTGCTTCCAGCCCTCGACCCGGCCGCGGCAGAGGCCGATCTCCAGGATGCGCAGAGCCTCGAACCGCCGCGGTGAGAACAGCGCGTCATAGACCCGCGTGTAGTGATGCCCCAGCCGCTCGGTCCCCAGGCGGGGGCCCTTGTCGGAATGAAAGCGCATGGCGAGGGCCGACAGGGAGGCGTCAGTATCGTGCAGGGCGGCCAGCCGGCCCAGCACCGACTCCGCGTCGGCGTCCTCCGCCGGCGGGCCGCCGGGACCCCACATGCCGTTCCACAAATGCACGCCGGCGACCCGCTCGTCCGACACCAGGGCCAGCGCCCGTCCGCCGGGTTCGGCCAGCCAGGAATGCTCCGTCCAGTCGACGGCGTTGAAGACCGTCGGGGGCAGCACGCGGTCCAGCAGATCCCGGCCCGGCCCGGTCAGCACGTAGCGGCTGAGCAGTAGCGGGCCGACCGCGCCGAAGCGGCGGTCGCTGCCGCTCATCAGGATGCGCATCGACTCCTCGAACAGCCGGCGCATGTGGACCGAGCCCCGTGGCGCGCGGATGGCGTCGCCGACCAGGGCGTGGCCGGCGTCCAGGCCGTGCCATTGCGAACAGAACAGGTGGCCGGTGCCGAAACTCAGCGGCTTCAGCAGGACGACGTCGGTGTCCAGCCACCAGCCGCCGAAGGCGTGCAGGGCGGCGTAGCGGAAGATGTCGCTGAAATAGCGGATCTCGGCGCTGCGGACGCACAGGTCGTAGACATGGTGCGGCACCACCGCTCCGGCGTCCTCCACCCGCACGCCATCCGGCACCCGGCCGAGCAGGGCGGGGTCGCCGTAGCTGTACAGATGCACCGGGTGCCCCTGCGCCACCATGGAGCGCAGCGCCAGCCGTGCCCCGGCGTTCAGGGGCGCCCCCGACCAGAAGGTGGTGATGCGGTCACGGGTCTCGGTGTCGTGGTGGCGGACGCGCAGACGCGGGTTGAAACTCCGTGCCGCGGCGTTCCGGCGCTCGGGATGGGAGGCTTCGGCCAGGAAGGGCATGGCCGCGGCGGTCGCCCGGATCAGCGCGTCCAGATCGTCGTCGCCGGCCGGCGCGGAGCCGTTCGCCAGGCGGCGCATCCGGCGGTGCAGAAGGCCGGCGGCGAACGGGTCGCCCCGCCGGCTCCGCAGGACCGACAGGGTGGCCAGGGCGCCCTCCGCCGCCGGGTCGAGTGCGAGGGCGCGCCGGCCGTCGGCTTCGGCCGACTCCGTGCCACCGGCGTCCATCCGGCAGACCGCCCGCGCGCTCCAGCCCACGGAGTCGGCGGGAGCGTGCTCCAGATGGGCGGTGTAGAGCGCGTCGGCTTCCGCAAGGCGCCCTTGGCGCAGGCGGGTGGCGGCGAGGTTGCACAGCGGCTCGGGCCGCTGCGGTTCGAGCGCCCGCGCCCAGCCTAGCCGCCGGGCGGCTTTGTCGGGATCATCCCCGCTGTCCGGCGCGCGGGCCAGGATTCCGAAGAAGGTTGGGGACAGCGCCAGGGCGCGGCGTCGCGCGGCTTCGGCCCCGCGGACGTCTCCCGACCGTGCACGGGCATCGGCCAGATGGTACCAGGATTCCAGTGCGGTGGAGTCGGCCCGGACCGCGCCTTCCAGGACGATCGCCGCTTCCGCCGCGTCGCCGCCGGCCAGCAACAACCGGCCGAGATGGGTGGCGGCGCGGGCGTTGCCGCCGTCGGAAGTGCCGTCCGACATCAGGGCCGTCCGGTAGGCCTCCCGCGCCTCCGCGTGGCGTCCAAGCCGTTCCAGTATGATTCCGGCGTTGAGCGCGGCGTCGGTCAGCGCGGGGGCCAGCCGCGCGGCCTCGCGGTAGTCGGCGATCGCGCCCTCCAGGTCGCCGGCTTCCTGACGGGCCATGGCGCGGTGCCGATGCAGGTCGGCCCCCGGCGCGCGGGCCAGCGCCTCGCCGAGCAGGGCTGCGGCTTCGGCGAAGAGCCCGGCCTGCGCGTGAATGATGCCCAGCAGATGCCAGGCGGTTGCCTGATCCGGGTCGGCATCGAGGATGCGCCGGCACAGAATCTCCGCCTCCGCCGGACGTCCAGCCTGATGGTGGTCGAGCGCGATGGTCAGCGCTTCTTGAATGGTTGCCATGACGCCAGTGGTCTTCAACCGCATGGCCTTGTCAACAGGAGAGTGCCGGGGACGGGGGGGAGCCCGGAGTCGCCGCGTTCCGGCCATGGAATGAGAAATGGGCGGCCTGCCCCTCTGTCGGAGCTTGGTTCGCTCGGGCCGGCCGCGAGCCCGCTGCAAGGAGCCGTCAACCTACCGGCCCCGGCCGGTTCCGGCCAGCCGGGGAAACGGGCTGCCACTCCCTGTCGCTCCCCCTATCGAACGAGGGACGTCGGCCGATGGCCGCCTTGCCCTTCGGCGTGACGCTTCCTCGCATCCCGCCGCAAACCCGGCTCGGCCGCCCACAAGCCCATGGTGCAGGTTGTCAGAACGGCCTGTTGACGGTGAAATGGACATCCTGAAGCGGATCGAGACATTGCAGGCCCTGGTCCGTGAGACGCAGACGAGAAGGAAGCGTCTGCTGGACCGATCCTATAAACGCCTGTGTTCTGCGGAAAAGGCGTTGGAAGGGTCTCACCGCCTGCTGAAAGGGAAGCCCCATGACCCAGACGCATCATCCGGTGAATCGCCCTGAGGCGCGGAGTGCCGATGCGGAGGATTGGCGTTGCCGCAGCGAGGCTCGGCGCAGCAAGGCCGAAGAGGCCCGGGTCGGGGCGGAGCGGTTGCGTGTGGAGGCCGAAGAGGAACGGTCCGCGAACTTCCACCGCCATGTCGAGGAGGAGGGCGCACGACTCATGGCGGAAGAGGGGCGAATCACCGGCGAGGCGCAGCGGCAGGAAGCCGAGGAAACGCGAGCGCTGGATGAGGAAGCGCGCCGATCCGCCGAGGTGGCCAGGCTTGCGGCGGAGGACGCGCGACGCGTCGGGGAAGAGGCGCGGTTTCTCCATGAGGCCACCCGACGTTACGCCGAGAAAGCCCGACTTCATGCCGAGCACGCGCGTGCCGACGCAGAGTGCACACGGGCGGCGAACGAGGAACAGCGCCAAATCCTGGAGGAGATGCGGGACACCGTCCGGCGTTACGAGGCTCTTCTGGCTCGGAACGGGTGACGGGGTGCCAACGGGGGGCAAGAACGGAGCGGCAGATCCATCCGGGCGGCAGAAACTTCCCGGCCAAGCGCGTGCGAGCCGGCTGCGGTTCCCCGCAGCCGGCCGGAAGGGGGCGCCGCCCCCTTCCGTGCTGGTCGCTGGCGCGTTTCGGTCCTGGTCCCCGAAACGTCTTCAGAAGGGCATGATGATGTCGAAGAGCTGTTGGCCGTAACGCGGCTGCTGCACGTCGGTGATCTGTCCGCGTCCACCGTAGGAGATGCGGGCCTCGGCGACCTTCTCGTAGCTGATGGTGTTCTGCGCGGTGATGTCCTCCGGCCGGATCACGCCGGTGATGATCAGGTCACGCACTTCGTAGTTCACCCGGACCTCCTGCCGGCCCTGGATGACCATGTTGCCGTTGGGCAGGGACTGGGTGACCAGGGCGGCCACCTTCAGGGTGATCTGCTCCTTGCGGTTGATGGCGCCCTTGCCGTCGTTGGAGGTCGAGCTTGAAAGGTCCAGCAAGCTGTCGGCGCTCACCCCGTCGGGCAGCGCGCGTTGCAGGGCCTTGCCCTCGAAGCCGAGGAAGCTCGGCATACCGGCCTTCTCGGAGTTGCCGCGGGTGCGGGTGGTCTGGTTGTTGAGCTGGGCCTGGTCGTTGATCTGGATGTCGACGGTCAGCAGGTCGCCGACCTTGGCGGCGCGCTGGTCCTTGAAGAAGGCCTTGGCGCCGGTCCGCCACAGCGAGTTCGGGTTGCGCTCCGTCGGCAGGGGGGTGGGCATCGGCAGGCTGACCGGCTGGTAGCCGGGCTGGGCCTGCGGGTCCTTGATCTTGGTGAGTTCCGGAGCGGAGCCGATGTCCGCCACGCGCGACATGGCGTTGCAGGCGGGCAGGCCGGCGGCGACGGCGGCGAGCAGCGCGAAGCGGAACGCCGTGCGGACCGTGTGCCTGGGGGCGGTCGTCTTGAGGGCGGGCATGGGAGCTTTCTCCTTACTTCGCGATGACGCCGGGCTTTGCCACGGCGACGATGTTGGGGCCCGCGACCGTCGCTTCGAGGATGCGGTTCGATTGGGTGTTGACGACGCGGATCACGTCGCCCCGGCCGCCGTCCTGCAGGGCCTTGCCCTGGACCGACAGGGTCAGGTTCTCGGTGGCCAGCGTGATGGTGACCAGCGCGCCCTTGTCCACCACCCGCGGCGACTGCAGGTCGCGCAGACGCACGGGCTGGTTCACGGGAACGCCGCGGCGCGGCGTCAGGCCGATGAGCTGGGCGTCGGTGGCGGCGATGTCGCTGCCGGCGAGGTCGACGCGCACATCCTGCCAATCCACGTCGCCGGGGCCGATCACATCGCCGGGCGCGATGCGCCGCGACAGCACCGGCACCTGGACCACGCCATAGGCGCGGCCCGACACCGGAAGGCGCACGACCGGGCGGGTGTCGGCCACGATCATCTCCGCGGCGAAGCGGCCCTGCACCGGGTTGTAGTAGAGGTTCTCCACCGTCAGGCTGCCGGCGCCCGCCGGGGCGCGCAGCTCCATCGCCCGGTTGTCCAGCTCCATCTGCAGGCGCCCCGTGGTGATCTGGCGGGACAGCGCGTCGGACAGCACCGCCTCGACATGGGCCGGGCTGTAGACCACCGCTTGCGCCGCTGCCGCCGAGGCGCCGCCGTCCATCGTCTGGGCGAGGGCCGTGTGGGCAAAGACCGTCTGTCCGCCGACAAGGGTGGCGGCGAGAAGGGCGGTGCCGAGGATGCGCAGGGCGGGGCGGGACATGGCGGGGATTCCTTGCAAAGACGAGCCTTACGGCGGTGCCTGGATCAGCGGAGCTGCGAAGCCTGCTGCATCATCTCGTCGGTGGTCTTGATGACCTTGGAATTCATCTCGTAGGCGCGCTGGGCGGAGATCAGGGTGGTGATCTCCTGCACGATGTTGACGTTGGAGGTCTCCAGGGCGCCCTGCACCACGCGGCCGAAGCCGGGAGCGCCGGGGTTGCCGCCGACCGCCTCGCCCGACGCGCCGGTCTGCAGGAACAGATTGTCGCCGACCGCTTCCAGACCCGCCGCGTTGGCGAAGGTGGCGAGCTGGATCTGCCCGACATTCTGCTGGGCGACCTGGCCGTCCAGCTTCACCATCACCTCGCCCGAGGCGTTGATGGCGACGTCCACCGCTTCCGCCGGGATGGTGATGGCCGGCTGCACCGGATAGCCGTCGGCGGTGACGATGATGCCCTCCGGCGACAGCTTGAAATTGCCGGCGCGGGTGTAGGCCGTGTCGCCGCTGGGGAGCTGCACCTGGAAATAGCCGGAGCCGTTGATGGCGACGTCCAGCTTGTTGTCGGTGACGGTCAGGTTGCCCTGCTCCAGCACGCGGGCCACCGCGGCGACGCGCACGCCGGCGCCCACCTGCACACCGGTCGGCACGATGGTGCCGGCGTCCGACGAGGTGGAGCCGATGCGGCGGAAGTTCTGGTACAGCAGGTCCTGGAACTCGGCCCGCTGCTTCTTGAAGCCGGTCGTCGTCGCGTTGGCGATGTTGTTCGAGATGGTTTCGACGTTCAGCTGCTGGGCGATCATGCCGGTGGCGCCGATGGCGAGGCTGCGCATGGTTCTTGCTCCTTTACGCGGTCGATCAGGCCGTGCGGCCCAGCTTCTGGATGGCGCTGCGGATGCGCTCGTGCTCGTTCTCGATCAGCTTCTGGTTCGACTGGTACTGGCGCTGGATCTCGATCAGCGCCGTCATCTCGACCACCGGCTTCACGTTCGAATTCTCTAGCATTCCCTGTGCCACCTTCGTGTCGGCGGGGGCCGCCTGCGGCTCCTCGTCGCTGACGTAGAGGCCGGCTCCGACCTCGGTCATCAGCTGCTCGTTGCGGAAGGTGACGATGTTCAGCCGGCCGACTGGACCCAGCTCGGTGGCAACGGTGCCGTCGCCGGACACCATGATGTCCTTGGTGCCGTTCGGGACGGCGAGCGGCTGGCCGTTGTCGCCCAGGACCGGCAGGCCGCCGCCGTCGACGATCTGGCGCTGGTCGTTCAGGCGGAAGTTGCCGGCGCGGGTGTAGCGGGGGCCGCTGGCCGTATCGACCGTGAAGTAGCCGTGGCCGGTCAGCGCCAGATCCAGCGAATTGCCGGTCTGCATCATCCCGCCGGCCGAGAGGTCGCGCACCACGGCGCGGTCCTGCACGAAGCTGACCTGCTCGTGCATCCCCGGACGCTCCAGAAACTCCGTGAACAGCATGCGCTGCTGCTTGAAGCCCGTGGTGTTCATGTTCGCGATGTTGTTCGAGATCACGTCCAGCTGGCGGCGCAGGGTCATCTGGCGCGACAGGGACACGTAGATCGGGTTTTCCATCGGCGGCCTCTTTTCCATTCGGGCCGGGGGAGCGTCCCGACCGGCGCAAATGGCAATGCACGGCGCGTGCCAGCGCCGAAAACGGCCGGGAGGGCTGGAATGGCCGCGGACGCTGCCGGCGGGGAAGCGCCTGCCGGGCAAGAACTGCCGGTGGGTTGGCAAGGGCTGCCGCCTGACGCCGGGCAAAAGCGTCCCGTTGCCGCAGCGCGGACGGCGCGCGGGTCGCAAGGCCGCTCCATCCGCCGGGAGCGGGCGGACCGGCAGCTGTCTCT
>NZ_JAUQTX010000210.1:0-11974 GCF_059803775.1 Azospirillum sp. UFLA03-27
CTCCTGGGACGAGGCGCTGGACATCGTCGCCGACCGGTTCCTGGAGGCCGAGCGCCGGCACGGGCCGGAGACGGTGTGGCCCTACTACTACGCGGGCACCATGGGGCTGGTGCAGCGCGACGGCATCAACCGGCTGCGCCACGCCCGGCGCTGGTCGGGCTTCTTCGCCACCATCTGCACCAACCCGGCCTGGGCCGGCTGGCTGGCCGGCGCCGGAAAGCTGGCCGGGGCCGACCCGCGCGAGATGGCCAAATCCGACCTCGTGGTGATCTGGGGAACCAACGCCGTCTCCACCCAGGTCAACGTGATGACCCACGCGGTCCGCGCCCGCAAGGAGCGCGGGGCGAAGATCGCCGTGGTCGACGTCTACCGCACCCCGACCATGGAGCAGGCGGACGTCCCCCTGCTGATCCGTCCGGGCAGCGACGGGGCGCTGGCCTGCGCGGTGATGCATGTGCTGTTCCGCGACGGGCTGGCCGACCGCGCCTATCTCGCCAGCCACGCCGACGACCCCGCCGGGCTGGAGGCGCATCTCGCCAGCCGGACGCCGGAGTGGGCCGAGTCCATCACCGGTCTGCCGGCGGCGGAGATCGAGGCCTTCGCCCGGCTGGTCGGGCAAACGCCGCGCAGCTATTTCCGGCTGGGCTACGGCTTCACCCGCTCGCGCAACGGGGCGGTGAACATGCATGCCGCCTCCTGCATCCCGGTGGTCAGCGGCGCCTGGAAGGTGGAGGGCGGCGGCGCCTTCCATTCCAACAGCGGCATCTACGGCTGGAACAAGACGCTGATCGAGGGGCTGGACCTGCGCGACTCGACCGTGCGCATGCTCGACCAGTCGCGGATCGGCCCGATCCTGGAGGGCGACCCGGAGGCGCTGGCCGGCGGCCCGCCGGTGACGGCTCTGCTGATCCAGAACACCAACCCGGTGACGGTCGCCCCCGATCAGGCCCGCGTGCGCCGGGGCTTCGCGCGCGACGACCTGTTCGTCTGCGTGCACGAGCAATTCATGACCGAGACGGCGCGCATGGCCGACATCGTGCTGCCCGCGACCATGTTCCTGGAGCACGACGACCTCTATCAGGCGGGCGGCAACCAGCACATCCTGCTCGGGCCCAAGCTGGTCGATCCGCCGGGCGAGTGCCGGCCCAACCACGCCGTCATCACGGAGCTGGCCCGGCGGCTGGGCAGCGACTCCCACCCCGGCTTCGCCATGACCGAGCGGGAGCTGATCGACGCCACGCTGCGCGCGTCCGGCCACGGCACGCTGGAGGCGCTGGAATCCCAGCGCTTCCTCGATGTGCAGCCGGACTTCGAGGACGCGCATTTCGTGAAGGGCTTCCGCTGGCCGGACGGCAAGTTCCGCCTGAAGCCGGACTGGCCCAAGGTGCCCTACGCCGCGCCGTCCACCTTCGGCCCGGTCGATGCCATGCCGGCCTTCCCCGACCATTGGGCGGTGACGGAGGAGGCGGACGAGGAGCACCCCTTCCGGCTGGTCACCGCGCCGGCCCGCAACTTCCTGAACAGCAGCTTCACCGAGACCCCGACCTCGGCGGGGCGGGAGCGCCGCCCGAGCCTGATGCTGCACCCCGACGACGCGGCGGCGCTGGGCATCGCGGAGGGCGACCGGGTGGAGGCCACGAATGGACGCGGCGCGGTGTTCCTGCACGCCCGGCTGTTCGACGGGGTGCGGCGGGGCGTGGTCATCGCCGAGTCTATCTGGCCCAACGCGGCGCACGAGGGCGGGCGCGGCATCAACAGCCTGACCGGCGCCGACCCGGTTGCGCCCTTCGGCGGCGCCGCCTTCCACGACAGCCATGTGCGGGTGCTCAAGGCCGACGCCGAAGCTTAAATTCGACTCCTCCCTCTTCTCGCCGGGGCCGGTAAAGCCCAAATGCGGCCGCTGTGGCCCTGTGCAGGACGCCGATTGCCAAGACCGGGGCGCCGTGCCACGGTGCACCGCACACGAAACCAGAGCGGGACAAGGCGGTGGCGTCGGGCGGGATACGCGATCTTCGATTGGACTTTTTCCGAGGGCTGGCCCTGTGGTTCATCTTCGTGGACCATATCCCGGGCAATCAGATCGCCTGGGTGACGATGCGCAACTTCGGCCTCAGCGATGCGACCGAGGTGTTCGTCTTCATTTCCGGCTACACATCGTCGCTGGTCTATTCACGGATACTGGACAAGCACGGCTGGCGGTTCGCAGCGGCCAAGGTGCTGGACCGCTGCTGGACGCTCTACATCGCCTATCTTTTCCTGTTCATCGCCTTCACGGCGCAGGTCGCCTACACCGCGCGGGTCTTCGACAACCCCCTGTTCACCGAGGAAATGGGCATCGCCGGTTTCTTCGCCGATCCCGCGGTGTCGCTGGTGCAGGCGCTGGCGCTCAAGTTCCGGCCGGCCAACCTGGACATCCTGCCGCTCTACATCGTGCTGCTGCTGTCCCTTCCGGTGGTGCTGCCGGTGCTGCGGCGCTGGCCGCTGGTCCTGCTGGCCGGGTCGGTCACGCTCTACACGGTGGCGCGCGTCCTGGACTGGAACCTGCCGACCTATCCGGACGGCGGCGTCTGGTTCTTCAACCCCTTCGCCTGGCAGCTCCTGTTCGTGCTGGGGGCCACCATGCAGCGGTTGCCCAGGGTGGCGGCCGCGCTGACGACGCGGCGGACGGCGCTGCTGTGGCTGGCGGGAGGGTATCTGTTCGCATCGTTGCTGCTGGTGATCTCCTGGCAGGTCGCGCCGATGGCCGCGCTGATGCCGGTGTGGCTGGCGGAGATCCTCTACCCGATCAGCAAGACCGACCTCGACCTGTTGCGGCTCGCGCATTTCTGCGCGCTGGCCTACGTCGTTCTTCAGATCGCGCGGTTCGACAGCACGTGGCTGCGCTGGCCGGCGCTGGCGCCGGTGATCCTGTGCGGGCGCCAGTCGCTTCAGGTCTTCTGCCTGGGCATCTTCCTGTCCTTCGCCGGCCAGACGGTGCTGAACCACTGGTCCGCCTCGCTTTTGGCCCAGTTTTCGGTCACACTCGCCGGAATCGCCGTGATGGTGGCCGCCGCGCGGGTGCTGACTTGGTATCAGTCCGTGGGACGGCCTCCACGCCAATCGGCATCCGCCCCGCCCGCGGCACCCGCCGCCCCATTGGTCCCTGACGCCCCAATGGCCCCAGCCAAGGACCCGAGCGCATGAAGCGCGCGACCGTCTTGACCCTGGCCGTCCTCGCGGGACTGACCGCCACCATCGACATGGGCGTCGCGAAGGCGGCGTCGGAGACGCCCAGCGATCCCTGCGCCGTTCCCGAAACCGTCTACACCATCGACGGCGCCCTGCCGCGCGCCTGGGAACGGCTGAAGCGCGGCGGCACGCTGCCCATCCTGGTGCTGAACTCGGCGGGTGCGCGACCCGACACCGCCTATCCGGCCCTGCTGGAAAAGGAGCTGGCGGCCCGGTTGCCCGATCGCAAGGTCAGCGTGACCGTGCGCAACGCGCCGGGGGCGACCGCGCAGGAGATGCTGCCCATCCTGAACCGGGAACTGGCCTCCTCCGCCGCCTCCCTGCTGGTCTGGCAGGTGGGGACGGCGGACGCCATGCGGAACATCGGGCCGGACAGCTTCGGAGAGGCTCTGGGCCACGGAATTGCGGCAGCCCAGGGGCGCGGCGCCGATGTGATCCTGATGGACATGCAGTACAGCCCCCAGACGACCCAGCTCATCACCTTCCAGCCCTACCTGGACTATGTGGAGTGGGTGTCGCAGAACAGCGACGTGGTCCATTTCCCCCGTTTCGAGATGATGCGGCATTGGTTCGAGGAGGGCCGCGTCGGCTTCGCCCCCGACTCCAAGGAGGAAAAGCTGCAGGCCTACCAGTTCGTTCACCGCTGCCTCGGCCGCATCCTGGCCGACACCGTGTCCACCATGATCGACCGCGCCGGGAGACCCGCTCCGTGACAGGCACGCCCGCCCCCCGGACCCGTGGCCGGAGGGCCGCCGTCCTCTCAGCCGCCCTGCTGTCCCTCGTCCCTTTCCTCGCCGGCTTGACGGCCAAGCCCGAGCCGGCAAGGGCCGCGGCCTGCGCCGTGTCCTTGCAAACCGCCGACCTTGCCGTTCCGCTGCCGCGCGGCGCGCGGGCGCTGGCCGCCGGCGGGCCGCTGCGCATCGTCGCCATCGGCTCCTCCTCCACCGCCGGGGCCGGAGCCAGCAAAGCGGAGCACAGCTATCCGGTGCGGCTCGCCGAGCATCTGGGCGCGCGTTACCCCGGGCTCACCCTGACCGTCCTCAACAAGGGCGCCAACGGGGAGACCGGACCCGACATGCTGAAGCGGTTCCAACGCGACGTGCTGGACGAAACGCCCGATCTGGTGATCTGGCAGGTTGCGGCCAACACCGTCCTGCGCGGCGACGATCCCGACGCGGCGGAACAGGTGATCCGCAGCGGCGTGCGGACGCTGAAGGGCGCCGGTCTGGACGTCGTGCTGATGGACCTGCAATACGCCCCGGCCATGCTGGCGAAGCCCCGGCACGAGGAGATGGAGGCCCGCATCGCCCGCGTCGCGGCGGAGGAAGGGGGCGGCCTGTTCCACCGCTACGCGGTGATGCGCCAGTGGGTGGAAACCCGGCAGGCCGCCATGCACGATCTGGTGGGACCGGACGGCATCCATCAGAACGACTTCGGCTACGACTGCGTGGCCCGCACGCTGGCCGCCTCGCTGCACGACGCCCTCAGCCTGCGAACCGCGGGGTCGGTGTCCGCGCGTCCGTGAGGGTTGCGGCGGCAACGGCAGCGTCACGTCAGGTGCGCTGCCGCTCGGGCACCATCAGCCAGCGCGCCAGGGCGTAGAGGTTGACCGCCACATAGACCGCCGCCCCGACCACCCCCATGATGAGGCCGCCGAGTTGCTGGTCGGCCAGGGCGGACAGGCCCCAGGGCGCCGTCGTGTCCAGATGGTAGACGAACAGCGGCTGCGGGGCGAAGATCAGCAGCGCCGCCAGGATGGCAAGATGGACCGAGGTGCCGAAGGCCGACAGCAAGCCCCTCCCCCGCATCGCCGGACCGTCCGGGGCCAGCACCGTCCGCCACGCGGCAACCGCGCCGACGAGCAGGCTGGCGTGCATGCCCCACAGCACCGCCTCGAAGCGCAGAGCCGCCATGTAGGGTCCCGGCAGGTGCCACACCCAGAGGAACAGCCCGAACAGCCCCCAGGCGATCTCCGGAACGGCCAGGGGTGATGCCAGGGTCCGCGCCCAGTTGGGCCAGCGCACCGCGCCCATCGGCCAGGACAGGACCAGCAGGGGCGCCGCCACCTGGATGGTCAGGAGATGCTGGACCACCCGCGCCGAGAACAAGGCGGAGGTCAGGTTGCACAGCGGCGACACGAAGGCGGCGAACAGCACCAGCCACCCGGCGGCGAAGCACCAAGGCTGGTGCCGCTCCATGCCCGCCCCATGCCGCTTTGCCAGTGCCGCGTATCCCACGGCGGCCAGGGCGAAGACGGACAGCAGGACCGGGTCGCCGTTCCAGGCGCTCCAGAACCCCTCCGGCACCGGCGGGGCACCGCAATAGGGAACGACGGACGGCAGCGTTTCGTCAAGTGGCGTTGCGGTGGGCACGGCTGGACCTCCCTTGGCCTACAGCCGTGTAAAACCGAGAATGACCCTCGGGTTCCCGAATGACGGACGACCGGACGGGACTCAGGTCCGTTCGGCGGTTTCGATCAGGTCGGTGCGCCCGATGCGGCGCAGGGAGGCCTCGAGCCGCGTGTCGTCCTCGCGGATTTCCCGCAGGGTGTGCAGCGTGAACATCACGTGCGCCTCCGCCGCCGCATGGGCGGCCTCGGCATCGCCGGCCAGCACCGCGTCGACGATGGCCAGATGCTGGTCCAGCAGCAGATCACGCACGCCGGGCCGGGTGTAGAGCCGATCGCGGTTGTAGAACACGTCGTTGCGCAGCATCTCCGATAGCGCGCCCATGATGTGCAACATCACCGTGTTGTGCGCCGCCTCGTAGAAGGCGAGGTGAAGCTGTGCGTCCACATCGGCCTCTTCCGACGGATCATCCTTCCCATGTGCGTCGCGCATGCGCTGGGCCAGGGCGCGGATCGCCTTGCGGTCGAGGTCGGTCGCCCGCTGCGCGGCCAGCTTGGCGGCGGCGGCCTCGATGGAGCTGCGGAACTCCAGATAATGGAAGGGCGCGTCCGGATCGGATTGCAGCAGCGCCGCCAGCGGGGCGGCGATGGGCGCCAGGAACTGTGCGATGTGCGTGCCGTTGCGCCCGGAGACGAGCAGCCCGCGCTCCTCCAGCTTCTCCAAGGCATCGCGCAGCGACGGGCGCGAGACGTCCAGCTTGAGCGCCAGGTCCCGTTCCGGCAGCAGCTTCTCCCCCGGACGCAGCACGCCCTCCCGGATCAGCGTCTCCAGATGATCCGCGATGGCGTCCGCCAATTTGGCCGGCTTTATCATTCCCTTGCCCTGCCCCTTGCCCTGCATCCGCAGAAATCCCGCCTTATCCAGAAGGTTAGATATCGTCATGGCTTTCGCGCGTCCAGCCCTGCCGAGATCCATGACACCGTTTACCGGCGGCTCCACCATCGAATGGGTCTAGTGGTAATACCACGGGCAAGAAAAAGTCCCTCGCTACGCTGACGGTAAATTGAATTTTCCCTATTGCCAACCATTGCGACCCAATGTATCCGTTCTGAGCCTTTGGTCATAAGTTTTGACCGGAGCCCAACCCAAGAAAAAACTGATCTCCACGACCGATCGGCCGTGGAATGACAGGCGGCGCGCGTCCGGATAAGACGCGCGGGTCCGGGCTCCACTCACGGTCGCAGGCCAAAGCGCAGAACCGAGAATCTGCGGCATAGGTAGGAAACATGCAGCCCTGGACACAAGTCTACGATCCCGCGGGTAACCTTTGGCTTTCGGCACTTGTGGCCGCGTTGCCGATCATCTTCTTCTTCATCGCGCTGACCGTTCTGCGCATGAAGGGCCACATCGCGGGCACCATCACCGTCGCCATCTCGCTGGCCGTCGCCATCCTGTTCTACAAGATGCCGGTCGGCATGGCGCTGGCGTCCGCCGGATACGGCTTCCTTTACGGCCTGTGGCCCATCGCCTGGATCATCGTTGCCGCCGTGTTCCTCTACAAGATCACGGTCAAGACCGGCCAGTTCGAGATCATCCGCTCGTCGGTGGTGTCGATCACCGAGGACCAGCGGCTTCAGATGCTGATGGTCGGCTTCTCCTTCGGCGCCTTCCTGGAAGGGGCTGCGGGCTTCGGCGCGCCGGTCGCCATCACCGCGGCGCTGCTGGTCGGGCTGGGCTTCAACCCGCTCTACGCCGCCGGTCTCTGCCTGATCGCCAACACCGCCCCGGTGGCCTTCGGCGCCATGGGCATTCCGATCATCGTCGCCGGTCAGGTCACCTCGCTCGACCCGTTCAAGATCGGCGCCATGGCCGGCCGCCAGCTACCGCTGCTGTCCGTCTTCGTGCCCTTCTGGATCATCATGATCATGGACGGCTGGAAGGGTGTGCGCGAGACCTGGCCCGCCATCCTGGTCGCCGGCGGCACCTTCGCCGTCACCCAGTACTTCACCGCCAACTTCATCGGGCCGGAGCTGCCGGACATCACCTCCGCCCTGGTCAGCCTCGTCAGCATCACCGTCTTCCTGAAGTTCTGGAAGCCGAAGGCGATCTTCCGCTTCGCCAATTCCCCGCTGGCGTCGGGTCCGGTGCCGCAGTCGGTCGGCGCCATGGCGTCGAGCGAGTTCAACGCCCAGCGCGGCTACAGCGCGGGTGAGATCGCCAAGGCCTGGTCGCCCTTCCTGATCCTGACCGTGGTCGTCACGATCTGGAGCCTGAAGCCCTTCAAGGCCCTGTTCGCCAAGGGCGGCGCGCTCGCCGACACGGTGCTGTACTTCCCGATCGCCGGGCTGGACAAGCTGGTGCTGAAGGCCGCCCCGATCGTCGCCTCGCCGAAGCCCATCGACGCCGTCTACAAGCTCGACCTGCTGGCGGCCACCGGCACGGCCATCCTGATCTCCGCGATCATCACGATGGTCATGCTGAAGATGCGCCCGGCCGACGGCGTGAAGACCTTCGTCGAGACGGTCAGCGAGCTGAAGCGCCCGATCTACTCGATCGGCATGGTCCTGGCCTTCGCCTTCATCGCCAACTACTCGGGCCTGTCCTCGACCCTGGCGCTGCTGCTGGCCGGCACGGGCTTCCTGTTCCCGTTCTTCTCGCCGATCCTGGGCTGGCTGGGCGTGTTCCTGACCGGCTCCGACACGTCGAGCAACGCGCTGTTCTGCGGCCTGCAGGCCACCACGGCGCAGCAGGTGGGCGTGTCCGACGTGCTGATGGTCGCGGCCAACACGACCGGCGGCGTCACCGGCAAGATGATCTCCCCTCAGTCGATCGCCGTGGCCTGCGCCGCGGTGGGTCTGGTCGGCCGCGAGTCCGAGCTGTTCCGCTTCACCGTGAAGCACAGCCTGTTCTTCGTCGCGATCATCGGCGTCATCACCATGATCCAGGCCTACATCCTGCCCTGGATGATCCCGTAAAGCGTCGACGTCCGAACCCCCTTCTCCTCCCCCCGGGGAGAAGGGGCGTCATCCACTGCCGAGCTTTAATCCCTACGGCGCCGCTCGGCCTTCCATCCGGTCGGGTGGCGCCGCTTTCTTTGTGCGCCGTATTTCTTATGCATTGCAGCATCACAGCGCTGCGTTTGGTCAATTCATTTTACCATTGCGGCCACCCAGCAAATCGATTATCCCCAGCAAATCTATTATCCGACCTACTGACTGTGGCACACAACAAGCCGTCCGTCTGACGGGCGGAAACAAACGTCGCCCCAGCACCCGCAACCCGGACCGGCGATCACGGAGGAGTCGTCGCGCGGTCCCAGATCCGGAGGCCCCGAGAACCGATGCTGCCCGCGCCCTATGACCGCCTGCATGCGGCCCTCCGGGAGTTCATGCCGGACGAACGCCTCGTCACCGACCCGCTGCGCACGCTGGCCTACGGGACCGACGGCAGCTTCTACCGCCTGATCCCGAAGATCGTCGCCATCGTCGAGGCCGAGGGCGAGGTGGTGCGGCTGCTCAACCTCTGCCGGGAGCTGAAGACGCCGGTGACCTTCCGCGCCGCCGGCACCAGCCTGTCAGGCCAGGCGGTCACCGATTCCGTCCTGGTCCTGCTGGGCGACAGCTGGCGCGGCTGCACCATCCCGCCGGGTGCCGCGACGGTGACCCTCCAGCCCGGCGTCATCGGGGCGGAAGCGAACCGCAAGCTGGCCCCCTTCGGGCGCAAGATCGGTCCGGACCCGGCCTCCATCGCCACCGCCAAGATCGGCGGCATCGCGGCCAACAACGCCAGCGGCATGTGCTGCGGCACCGCCCAGAACAGTTACCGCACACTGGCCTCCATGCGGCTGGTGCTGGCCGACGGCACGCTGCTGGACACCGGCGACGCCGCCAGCCGCGCCGCCTTCGCCGTCAGCCACGGCGCCCTGCTGTCCGGCCTGTCCGATCTGGCCGCCCGCACCCGCGCCGACGAGAAGCTGGCGGAGCGCATCCGCAACAAGTTCCGCATCAAGAACACCACCGGCTACAGCCTGAACGCCCTGGTGGACTTCGAGGAACCCGTCGAGATCCTCCAGCACCTGATGATCGGATCGGAGGGCACGCTCGGCTTCCTGTCCGAGATCACCTACAACACGGTGCCGGAGCACGCCCACAAGGCGAACGCGCTGCTGATGTACCCCGACATCGGGGAAGCCTGCCGCGCCGTCGCGCTGATGAAGCCGACTCCGGTTTCGGCGGTGGAGCTGATGGACCGCGCCTCGCTGCGCTCGGTCGAGGGCAAGCCGGGCATGCCGGACTTCATCGGAGGGCTGGGGCCGGACGCCTCCGCCCTGCTCGTGGAGATCCGCGGCGAGGATGCGGCGGCGCTGGACGCCAACATCGCCGCGGTCAGCGCGGTGATCGCCCAGACCCAGACCCTGTTCGAGCCGACCTTCACCACCGACGCCAAGCTGGGCGAAAGCTACTGGAAGATCCGCAAGGGCCTGTTCCCGGCGGTCGGCGCCATGCGCAAGGTCGGCACCACGGTCATCATCGAGGACGTGGCCTACCCGCTCGACCGGCTGGCCGAGGCGACGGTCGAGCTTCAGGCCATGTTCCTGAAATTCGGCTACACCGAGGCGATCATCTTCGGCCACGCGCTGGAAGGGAACCTGCACTTCGTCTTCACCCAGGCCTTCGACACCGACGAGGAGGTGGACCGCTACCGCCGCTTCATGGACGCGGTGTGCGATCAGGTGGTGCGCAAGTACGACGGCTCGCTGAAGGCGGAGCACGGCACGGGCCGCAACATGGCGCCCTTCGTGGAGATGGAGTGGGGTCCGCAGGCCTATGGCCTGATGAAGGAGATCAAGGCGCTGCTCGACCCGCAGGGCCTGCTGAACCCCGGCGTCATCCTGAACGACGACCCCGAGGCGCATCTCAAGAACCTGAAGGCGATGCCCGCCGCCCACCCGCTGGTGGACACCTGCATCGAGTGCGGCTTCTGCGAGCCGACCTGCCCGTCGCACAAGATGACGCTCTCCCCCCGCCAGCGCATCGTCGGCTGGCGCGAGATTTCGCGTCTTGAGGCCACGGGCGCGGACGCGGCGCGGCTCGGCGCCCTGCACGAGGCTTACGACTACCAGGGCATCGACACCTGCGCGGCCTGCGGCCTCTGTTCCACCGCCTGCCCGGTGGGGATCGAGACCGGGCTGCTCATCAAGGCGATCCGCGGCGACCGTCGCGGGGCGGTGGCCCAGGGCGTGGGCCGCTACGTCGCCGGCCACACCGCCGGGGCGCTGAGCGTCGCCCGCGCCGGTCTGAAGCTCGCCGATCTGGCCAAGCGGACGCTCGGCGACGGCACGGCCAATTCGCTGTTCGAGGGGCTGCGCACCGTCACCCGCCAGCGCCTGCCGCACCTGCCACGCGCCCTGCCGACCCCGACCAACTTCACGCCGCTGGCCCAGGCCAAGGCGTCCGCCGACGCGCCGACGGTGGTCTATGTGCCGAGCTGCACCAGCCGCAGCATGGGTCCCGCCGCCAACGATCCGGAGAAGACCCCGCTGCCGGTGAAGGTGGAGGCGCTGTTCCAGAAGGCCGGCTACCGCGTAGCCTATCCGGAGCAGCTGTCCTCGCTGTGCTGCGGCATGCCGCTGGAGAGCAAGGGCCTCGCCGCCCAGGCCGACGCCAAGGCGGAGGAAATGGTCCGCGCCATCTGGGCGGCCAGCGCCAACGGCACGGCCCCGGTGGTCCTCGACACCAGCCCTTGCTCTTTCCGGCTGAAGAAGCATCTGAAGGACGCCGGGCTCCAGGTCCTGGATCTGGTCGAGTTCATCCACGACCATCTGCTGGACCGGCTGACCTTCACCAAGCAGACGGAGCCGGTGGTGCTGCACCTGACCTGCTCCACCCGCCGCATGGGCCTGGACGCCAAGATGAAGGCGGTGGCCGCCGCCTGCGCCACCCAGGTGGTGGTGCCGGAGGACGTCGGCTGCTGCGGCTTCGCCGGCGACAAGGGCTTCACCACGCCGGAGCTGAACGCCCACGCCCTGCGCCACCTGTCCAAGGACATCCCCGCCGGGGCCAAGGCCGGCTATTCGAACAGCCGGACCTGCGAAATCGGCCTGTCCGACCACTCCGGCTTGCCGTACCGTTCCATCGTCTATCTGGTCGATGCCTGCTCGACGCCGAAGGCTCCCGCCACGGCTTCCGCGCGCGCGTCGGAACCCGCGTTCTGAGGCGGGAGGGAGGAAAATCATGAGCCACGACGGCACCACAAGCCGGCCCGAGATCGAACGGCCTGAAAGCGTCTATTTCTTCGGCACCTGTCTGGTCGACCTGTTCTACCCCGAAGCCGGCATGGCCGGCATGGAACTGCTGAAGGCGCAGGGCGTCCGCGTCGTCTTCCCGCAGGGGCAGAGC
>NZ_JAUQTX010000211.1:0-11778 GCF_059803775.1 Azospirillum sp. UFLA03-27
CCCCCCCCCCCCCCCCCCCCCCCCCCCCCCCCCCCTTTTCAAGCAGAAGACGGCATCCGAGATAGCTGTTATAGTCTCGTGGGCTCGGAGATGTGTATAAGAGACAGGGGTTAGGGTGGGGGCCTGTGCGCTCAGGCGCGCGCCACCCGCTCCTTCAGGGCGGTCAGCGCCCACAATGTTTCGATGGTCGGCACCGGCACGCCGCGGCGGCGGGCCAGCTCCAGGACGGTGGTCACGATGGGGTCGATCTCCATGCTGCGCCCCGCCTCGAAATCCTGGAGCATCGACGGCTTGTGGCCGGGCACGCCACTGCCCCGGCTCAGCCGCTCGTCGATGTCGTCGGGCAGGGCGACGCCCCAGGCATGGGCGACGTTCAGGCATTCGCGCATCAGCCGGCCCTGGACGGCGGCCATGCCGGGGGCCTGCTCCATGGCGCCCATGGTGGCGCCGGTCAGGACGCTGGTCGGGCCGACCGCCATGTTGAGCATCAGCTTGCTCCACAGCGGCACGCGGATGTCGGCGGGCAGGCGGGCGGTGGCGCCCGCCGCGTTGAAGGAGTCGGCCAGGGCCGCCAGCTTCTCCGCGTGGTCGCCGGGCCGGGGGGCGCCGAAGGCCAGCACCGGCAGGGCGGTGTGGGCGACGACGCCCGGTTCGACGATGCGGGCGGGCAGCACCTCCATCACGCAGGCGGCGACCCGCTCCGGCCCGATGGCCGACCAGATGGCGCCGCCGGGATCGACCACCTCCAGCGGCTCCGGCGTCACGCCGTCCCCGGCGCCGTACAGGTACCACCAGGGAATGCCGTTCTGCGCCGCCACCACCAGCGTGTCCGGCCCGCACAGCGCCGGGAAGGACGGGGCCAGGGCCGGCAGCCCGTGCCCCTTCACCGTGACGATCACCACATCCTGCGGGCCGAGGTCGGCGGCGGAGTCGCTGGCCCGCGGCCGGCTGGTCAGTGTTCCCTTCGGCGTCTGCACGGTCAGCCCGCCGTCGCGGATCGCGGCGAGATGGGCGCCGCGGGCCAGCAGCGACAGCTCGTGCCGGCCCGTGGCGGCGAGGTACCCGGCCAGCGCGCCGCCCACGGCGCCGGCTCCTACGACGGCGATGCGCATGTCGCTCTCCCTCTCTCGGTCTTGGTCTCGATCACTTGAATTCCAGCGGCGGCAGGTCGTCGTTCAGGTCGCCGCCGAGGCCCTTGAACTGCTCCTCGATCTGCTTGTCGTCGAGTTTGGTGGCAGTCGACTTGTAATGCATGACCATCTGCGGGAAGGCGATCACCAGAGCCACCATGACGAGCTGGATGACCACGAAGGGCACCGCACCCCAGTAGATCTGGCTGGTCAGGACGGGAGCCGTCTCCTTCTTCGTGATGCGGTCGATGTAGGGCAGCTTGGGCGCCACCGAGCGCAGAAAGAACAGCGAGAAGCCGAAGGGCGGGTGCATGAAGCTGGTCTGCATGTTCACCGCCAGGATGATGCCGAACCACACCAGATCGATGCCCAGACGATCCGCCGCCGGGGCGAGCAGCGGGATGACGATGAAGGCCAACTCGAAGAAGTCGAGGAAGAAGGCCAGCAGGAAGACCATCACGCTGACCGCGATCAGGAAGCCCATCTGGCCGCCGGGCAGGGAGACCATCAGCTCCTCGACCCAGATGTGGCCGTTGACGCCGTAGAAGGTCAGCGAGAACACCCGCGCGCCGATCAGGATGAACAGCACGAAGGACGCCAGCTTGGCCGTCGCGTAGGTCGCCTGCCGCACCATGTCGAAGTTCAGCCGCTTCTTCATGGCCGCCAGGGCCAGCGCACCGACCGCACCCATGGCGCCGCCCTCGGTCGGGGTGGCGAGGCCGACGAAGATGGTGCCCAGCACCAGGAAGATCAGCGCCAGCGGCGGCACCATGACGAAGGTCGCCTGCTCCGCCATGCGGGAGATCAGGCGCCGGCCGGTCGCCCTCTCCACCACCGCCACCGCCAGGGCGTAGAGGGCGCCCGCCGCGACGGAATCACCGACCAGCGCCAGGGTGGTCCACCCGTTCACCGTCAGCCACGCCGCCCCCGCCGTCAGCACCGCCGTGGCGATGGCCTGAAGGACGAGGCGCTGCGCGCCGAAGCCGCGGTTGAAGACCGCCGCCAGGAAGGCGACCAGCACCGCCACCGAGAGCAGCAGCACGACGTAGTCGGCGCCGGACTTCACGTCGGTGCGGCCCATCACCCAGGTGGCGACCCCGCCCGCGAACAGGGCCAGCAGTCCGAGCTGCCAGACGCCGCGCGCGCCGTTCGGCTCGCGGTGGGCGATGGCCTCCGGCGGCAGGCCGGGGGCGGCCTTGGGCCAGATCATCGAGACGACGAAGACGTAGAGCGCGTAGAGGCCCGACAGCAGCAGACCGGGGACGAAGGCGGCCTCGTACATGTCGCCGACCGAACGGCCGAGCTGGTCGGCCATGACGATCAGCACCAGCGACGGCGGGATGATCTGGGCCAGCGTGCCCGACGCCGCTATGACGCCCGACGCCAGACGGCGGTCGTAGCCGTAGCGCAGCATGATCGGCAGCGAGATCAGGCCCATCGAGATGACCGACGCGGCCACCACGCCCGTCGTGGCGGCAAGCAGCGCGCCGACGAAGATCACCGCGTAGGCCAGACCGCCGCGGATCGAGCCGAACAGCTGCCCGATGGTGTCGAGCAGGTCCTCGGCCATGCCGGACCGTTCCAGCACCAGGCCCATGAAGGTGAAGAAGGGCACGGCCAGCAGCACGTCGTTGTTCATCGTGCCGTAGACGCGCTCGGGCAGGGCCTGGAACAGGTCGGGGCGGAACAGCCCGATCTCGATGCCGATCAGACCGAACAGCAGCCCGTTGGCGGCCAGCGCGAAGGCCACCGGATAGCCCAGCAGCAGCATGCCGACCAGCGTGGCGAACATGATCGGCGCCATGTTGTGGCCGACCCAGCCGCGCCAGCCGTCCTGTTCGGCGAGCGCCGCGGCGCCGGGCACCGGCAGCACGTAGAGCGCCACGGCGACCACGGCCAGCAGCACCACGGAGATGACGGACAGCCGGACGGCGCGCGGCGAAAGGGAGGGGGAGGTCGTGCTCATCGCGCGGTCACCGGCTGGGAAGGGTGTCGGGGTGGGAGGTGCGCTCGCGCTCGGCCGCCAGCAGCCGTTCCGCCTCGGCCTCGGCCGCCGCCTGATGGCCGCCGGCCCGCTGGTTGGGGTCCTCCAGGTGGCCGGACATGATCGCGGCGCGCTTGGCCAGCTCGGACAGGCCCTGGATGAACAGTACGGTGAACCCCAACGGAATCAGCATCTTCGCCGGCCATTGCGGAAGGCCGCCGGCGTTCATCGACTGCTCCTCGATCGCGTAGGAGGCGATGGCGAAGGGCCAGGAGGTGACCAGCATCACGAAGCTGAAGGGCAGAAGGAAGGCCAGATGGCCGAACAGGTCGATGGTGTCGCGGGCGCGCTTGCCGAGCTGCGCGTTCACGATGTCGATGCGGATGTGCTCGTCCTCCTTCAGCGTCCAGGGGGAGCAGAGCAGAAACACGGCGGCGAACAGCACCCATTGCAGTTCCAGCCACGAATTCGAGCTGACGTCGAACGTCTTGCGGACGACGGCGTTGACGGCTGACACCAGGATCGCCAGCACGATCAGCCAGGATATCGCCTTGCCCAGCCGCGCGGTGACCGCGTCGACCAGCCGGCAGGCCCCGACCAGGGCCGTCATGAAGGGGGAAGCGTTGGGGGTCGGCATGGTGGGCAGGCCCTCCGGGAAAAGCCGGTCGCGCAGAACGCGACGATGCCACGGCCGGGGGGCGGCGGCCCCGCTCCCCGGTCATGGTTGACACGGTGCCGGATCAGCGCCGGGCGAGGCGGAGGACGGCGCTGTCGTAGGCGTATTCCGACGCCTGGTTCCACAGGTTCGAGTCCGTCTGGAAACGACGGTAGCTCTCGTAGAACTTCTTGAAGGTCGGGTTCTTGTCCGACAGCTCGTCGTAAAGCTCCATGGCCGCCTTGTGGCTGGCCTGCAGCACGTCCTGCGGGAAGGCGCGCAGCTTGGCGCCCTTCTCCACCACGCGCTTCAGCGCCGCCGGGTTCAGCACGTCGTAGCGCGCCACGCTGTCGACGTTGGCGAGCGCCGCCGCCGAGGTCAGCGCCGCTTGGTAATGCTTGGGCAGGCTGTTCCAGCGGTTCGTGTTGATGAAGAAGTGCTGGAGCGAGGTGCCGTCCCACCAACCCGGGTAATAGTAGTTCGGCGCGATCTTGTAGAGGCCGAGCTTCTCGTCGTCGTAGGGGCCGTTGAACTCGGCAGCGTCGATGGTGCCGCGCTCCAGCGCCGGGTAGATATCACCGCCGCTGACCTGCTGCGGCACGACGCCCAGCTTGGACAGGATCTGGCCACCGAGGCCGGAAATGCGGAACTTCAGCCCCTTGAGGTCCTCCGCGCTCTTGATTTCCTTGCGGAACCAGCCGCCCATCTGCGAACCGGTGTTGCCGCCGGCGAGCGCCTTCAGGTTGTGGCCGGCGTAGAACTCCTCCAGCAGTTTGCCGCCTTCGCCGTGGTAGAACCAGGCGTTCTGCTGGCGGGTGTTCAGGCCGAAGGGCAGGCAGCAGCCGAAGGCGAAGCTCGGGTCCTTGCCGACATAGTAGTAGGACGCGGTGTGGGCCATCTCCACCGTGTCGTTGCTGGCGGCGTCGAGCGCCTGGAGGGCTGGCACCAGCTCGCCGGCGGCGAACACCTGGATCTGGAACTTGCCGTCCGTGGCCTCGGCGATGTTCTTCGCCAGCACCTCGGCGCTGCCGTAGAGCACCTCGATGTTCTTCGGGAAGCTGGACACGCAGCGCCAGCGGATCGTCGGCTCCGACTGGGCAATGGCCGGGGCGGCGAGGGTGGAGGCGCCGGCAACGACGGCGGCACCCTTGAAGAATTGACGGCGCTTCATGTGGATCTTCCTCCCGAGGTTTTTGTCGCCCGGACGAGGCGATGCCGGTCCGACGCGCTTGGTCCCCGGTGCGTGGCCGGGGAGGGTGTGGTGACCCTGACAGTGGATCAGGCGGCCGCACAGCGGAATGCGTATTGCCGGCATATCAGCCATAAGCGCGGCAAGCCATCAGCGGTACGAACGGTTTCACTCGAAACCCGCGCGATCCCGCCCCAACCAGTGCGGGCGCGGACGGTTTGCTATGCCCGCAATGAATATCTGTTACAGGCACGCCATGCGCTCCGCACCGCGCGATGGGCCGATAAGCTGGGGGCCACTGGTCTTCGACCGCCATCAAACCGACGGATGTTCAATCGCATGAACGGTGTGCGCCATGTCTAGGCCGTCCTCCCCGCTCAACGCCGCCGGAGCCGCCTATCTCGAAGCGTTGCAGGAACGTTTCCGCGAGGACCCCGCGTCGGTGGACGTGAGCTGGCGCGCCGTCTTCCAGATCCTCGACGAGCTGGGCGCCGTTCCCGCCGGGGCACCGCCGGGCGGTCCGGCCGGCGATCCGTCGGTTCCGCTGCGGCAGGAGGAGATCCGCCAGCGCGGCCACGCCGCCGCTGCCCTCGACCCGCTGGGCCGAGCCACGCCTCCCGCATCCTCCGCGTCCGAGGACGCCCAGACCGCGCGCCTGCGCCGGCTCTACCAGGGCACGCTGACGCTGGAGACCGCGCACATCGACGATCCGGCCCTGCGCTTCTGGCTGCGCGACGCCTATGAAGGCACGGAGGCCGCTCCGCCGGCCGAGGCGCGCCGCCGCGCGCTGGCGCTGCTGACCGCGGCGGAGGAGTTCGAACGGCTGCTCGCCGTCCGCTATCCGACCAAGAAGCGCTTCGGGGCGGAGGGCATGGAGACGCTGATCCCGCTGCTCGACCGCATCCTCGCGGCGGCGGCGGCGGCGGGCGTCACCGAGGTACAGGTCGGGACCATGCACCGCGGCCGGCTCAGCCTGATGGCCAACGCGCTGGGCAAGCCGCTGGTCGAGCTGTTCGCCGGCATCAAGGGCATGCATCCCTTCCTGGCCGACCCGCCGGTTCCCGCCGACGTGCCCTACCACATGGGGGTGGAGAGCAACCTCTCCTTCGGCGAGCGGTCGCTGTCCCTGACCCTGTCGCCCAACCCGTCGCACCTGGAGGCGATCAACCCGGTCACGCTGGGCCGCGCGCGGGCGCGCCAAGACCTGGAGAAGGACCGTGGGGGTGAGGCCAAGCGGGTGCTCTGCGTGCTGCTGCACACCGACGCCAGCGTGATCGGCCAGGGCAGCGTGACGGAGGCGCTGCAACTGTCCGGCGTCCCCGGCTTCACCGTCGCCGGCACCATCCACGTCATCGTCAACAACCAGATCGGCTTCACCACCGAGCGGGAGGAGGCGCGGACCTCGCTCCACTGCACCGGCCTGTGGAAGGCGGTGGACAGCCCCATCCTGCACGTCAACGCCGACGATCCCGACGCCGCCCTGCGCGCCGCCGACCTCGCCGTGGCCTTCCGGCAGGCGCACGGGCGCGACGCGGTGATCGACCTCGTCGGCTACCGCCGCAACGGTCACAACGAGATCGACGAGCCGCGCTTCACCCAGCCGCTCGATTACAAGGCGATCGACGCCCACCCGCCGGCCCGTGCCCTCTACGCGCAGCGGCTGGCCGCCGACGGGCTGGTCGGTCCTGAGGAGGCCGAGGCGCTGGCCGCCGGGCACAAGACCCGCTTCCAGGAGGCGCTGGCCGCGGCCTCCGACCACCGGCCGAACCACGACGGCTTCCCCGGTGGGCGCTGGGCGCCCTTCGCCCCGGCCGGCACGCTTCCCGCCGAACCGGACACCGGCATCGCCGACGACCGGCTGCGCGGGCTGCTGGCGGCGCTGGCCGCCATTCCCGACGGGCTGGCCGTGGACCGCAAGGCGGAGCGCGTCATCCGCCGCCGCGCCGAGGAGCCGCTGGACTGGGCGACCGGCGAGGCGCTGGCCTTCGCCACGCTGCTGGCCGAGGGCACGCCGGTGCGGCTGACCGGGCAGGACGTGGTGCGCGGCGCCTTCTCGCACCGCCATTTCGCGCTGACCGACACCGTCACCGGGCGCCGCCACGTCAGCCTGAATCACCTGGGCGTGGAGCAGGCGCGGTTCGACGTGGTCAACAGCCCGCTCTCGGAATACGCCGTCCTCGGCTTCGAGTACGGCTACAGCCTGGAGCGGCCCGACGCGCTGGTGATCTGGGAGGCACAGTTCGGCGACTTCGCCAACGGCGCGCAGATCATGATCGACCAGTTCATCGTCAGCGCCGAGGACAAGTGGCGCCAGCCCTCCGGCCTCGTCATCCTGCTGCCGCACGGTCTGGAGGGGCAGGGGCCGGAACACTCCTCCGCCCGGCCGGAACGCTTCCTTCAGATGGCGGCGCGCGACAACATCCGCGTCGCCCACCCTTCGACCCCGGCCAACTACTTCCATCTGCTGCGCCGGCAGATGCTGCGCCGCGACCGCAAGCCGCTGGTGGTGCTGAGCCCGAAGACGCTGCTGCGCCTGCCCGCCGCCGTGTCGACGCTGGCCGACTGCGCGCCGGGCACTACCTTCCAGCCGGTGATCGTCACCGCCGGGGAGCGGGTCGAGCGCATCCTGCTGTGCAGCGGCAAGCTGGCTTACGAGCTGGAGCGCGAGCGGGCCGAGCGCGGGGCGGACGGTGTGGCGGTGGTCCGGCTGGAAATGCTGTACCCTTTGCCCGACGACGCTCTGTCGGCGCTGTTCCGCCGCTGGCCGGGCGCGTCCTGCGCCTGGGTGCAGGAGGAGCCGTGCAACCTGGGCGCCTGGACCTATCTGGACCGCCGTCTGGAGGCGTTGCGTGCGGCCGCCGGCTGCGCCGAACCGCGCGTCGCCTGCGTGGCCCGCGACGAGGCGGCCTCGCCCGCCGGCAGCTTCCACGGCGACCACGAGGCCGACCAGCGCCGGCTGGTGGAGCAGGCCTTCGCCGGGATCGCCGCGTCCCTCCCGCCCCGTGAGACGATCGCGGCAGACTGAGCAAGAACAACACCAAAACAACACGCACCGAGGAAACGCGCCATGTCGTCCACCCCAACCTCCAACGGCCCGCTTCCGCTGCCCGACCTGCTGGCCACCACGTCGGCGGCTCTCGACGCGGTGGCGCGGCTGGCCGAGGCCGCCGAGCGCGGCGTCGCCGCGCTGGTGGCGCCGGACGGGCGCGTCGATGCGGCCGCGCTCGACCGCCATCAGGTGGCGGCGCACGGCTTCGCCTGGGTGGCGACCTACGCCGAGGCGCTGCGCCAGATGCAGGGCTGGTCGGAGCGGCTGGACCGCGCCGGCCGGTTGGGCGAGCTGGAGGCCTGCATGCTCCAGGCCGCCTTCGGCGAGTATCTGGCCCAGCTCGACGGCGGTCTGGCGATGAGCCAGGGCGAGATCGTCCGCCCCGCCGATTTCGGGCTGGACGACGCGGAGCGCGCCGTCTTCCGCACCGAGGCGGTGCGCCGGCTGATCGCCGCCGGCAACGCCTCCACCCTGCGGCTGCGCATCGCCGAGTTGCTGACCGATGCGCTGCACGGGGGCGGCTTCGGCGAGGCGGCGCTGGAGGACGAGGCGCTCGACATGGTGCGCGAGCAGTTCCGCCGCTTCGTCGCCGACGTGGTGGAGCCGCACGCCCACGACTGGCACCTGAAGGACGAGCTGATCCCGACGCCGGTGGTCGAGCAGATGGCCGAGATGGGCGTCTTCGGCCTGACCGTGCCGGAGGAGGACGGCGGGCTCGGCATGGGCAAGCTCGCCATGTGCGTGGTGACGGAGGAGCTGTCGCGCGGCTACATCGGCGTCGGCTCGCTGGGCACCCGCGCGGAGATCGCCGCCGAGCTGATCCGCCTGGGCGGCACCGCCGAGCAGCGGGCGCGCTGGCTGCCGCGCCTCGCGTCCGGCGAAATCCTGCCGACCGCCGTCTTCACCGAGCCCAACACCGGCTCCGACCTGGGCAGCCTGCGCACCCGCGCGGTGCTGGACGGCGACACCTACCGCGTCACCGGGGCGAAGACCTGGATCACCCACGGCAGCCGGTCGGACCTGATGACGCTGCTGGTGCGCACCGATCCGGACGCCCCCGGCTACCGCGGCCTGTCGATGCTTCTCGCCGAGAAGCCGCGCGGCACCGAGGCGGACCCCTTCCCGGCCGAGGGCATGAGCGGCGGCGAGATCCCGGTGCTCGGCTATCGCGGCATGAAGGAGTACGAGATCGGCTTCGACGGCTTCGCGGTGCCGCGTGAGAACCTGCTGGGTTGTGTCGAGGGCCAGGGCTTCAAGCAGCTGATGGCGACCTTCGAATCCGCCCGCGTCCAGACCGCCGCCCGCGCCGTCGGGGTGGCGCAGAACGCGATGGAGCTTGGCCTGCGCTACGCCCAGGAGCGCGTCCAGTTCGGGCGTCCGCTCGCCGCCTTCCCGCGCGTCGCCGGCAAGATCGCCTGGATGGCCGTGGAGACGATGATCGCCCGCCAGCTCACCTATTTCGCCGCGCGTGAGAAGGACAGCGACCGCCGCTGCGACATCGAGGCCGGCATGGCCAAGCTGCTGGCCGCGCGCGTCGCCTGGTCGAACGCCGACAACGCGGTGCAGATCCACGGCGGCAACGGCTACGCGGTCGAGTATCCGATCAGCCGTGTGCTGTGCGACGCCCGTATTCTGAATATTTTCGAAGGGGCGGCGGAAATCCAGGCCCAGGTTGTGGCGCGTGGCCTGCTCACCCGGCGCAATTGATCGCGAGACATGGCGGAGGACCGGGCAGGACTGACCTGTCAGGACTCCGCTTGTGTCATACCGGCGTATTCGCTAATCGACCCGGAGGCCGAACGACGAGACCTGTCCTCCAATGGAACTTCTGGAACTGCGCTACTTTGTTCAGGTGGCCGACCTTGGCAGCTTTTCCAAGGCGTCGGTCAAGCTTGGCATCACCCAGCCGGCGCTCAGCCGTCAGGTCCAGAAGCTGGAGCACGAGCTGCGCACCAGCCTGTTCTACCGCCATGGCCGCGGCGTCTCGCTGACCCAGCAGGGGCGCAAGCTTTATGACGTGGTGCGCCATCTGCTGGGCGCGCTGTCGGAGATCAAGGAGGAGATCCAGGACCAGTCGGAACGGCTGACCGGGTCGGTCACTCTGGGCCTCCCCCCGTCGATCTGCGCCACGCTGGGGGCGCCGCTGGCCCGCCGTTTCCACGAGAACTACCCCGACGCCACGCTGCGCATCCACGAGGTGTTCAGCGGCACGCTGCTGGAATGGGTCGAGGGCGGGCGGCTCGACCTCGCCGTGCTCTACGACGCGCGGCGCGGGCGCAGCATGCTGTCCTCGCCGCTGCTCGTGGAAAATCTGCTGCTCGTCCAGCCCGCCAAGGACGCGGTGGCCGGCGACGATGGGCCGGTGGAGGTGGAGACGCTGGGCGGCCTGCGCTTCGTGTTGCCGGGACTGGAGAATGGCCTTCGCCGGGTGGTGGACGCCGCGGTGCGGCGGGCCGACATCGACCTGCAGGTTGACATGGAGATCGATTCCGTCACCGCCATCAAGCAGCTGGTGGAGGAGGGCATGGGCTCGACCATCCTGCCCTTCGGCGCCGTCCACCGCGAGGTGCGGCAGGGCCGGCTGGTCGCCCGCGAAATCAGCTCGAAGGACATGCACGCCATGCTCGTCACCGCGACGCCGCTGCACCAGCCGGTGTCGAAGGCGACGCGCGCCCTGCTGCGGCTGATCCACGCCGAGGTGGCGAAATGCGTCGCCAACGGCGTGCTGAAGGGCAAGGTCGTCGCCCCGGGCAGCGCCGGGGAGAACAGCGCGCCCTGACGCGATGGGCATGACACGGCTGTGCGGGCTGATAGCAGCTATGACGGATGGTCCATAGCACGGCCTGGGCGGCGCGGATAGCCTCCCCATCACCACATAATCCCCTGGGGAGGAAATAAGAATGACGAAGCGTCTTGACGGCAAGGTCGCCCTGATCACCGGTGCGGCGCAGGGGCTGGGCCTCGCGATGGCCGAGACCTTCGTGCGCGAGGGTGGCCGCGTCGCGGTCGTGGACATCAACGGCGACGCCGCCAAGGCGGTCGCCGAACGTCTGGGCGAGTCCGCCATCGGCATCGCCGCCAACGTCACCAAGATGGCCGATGTCGAGATGACCATCGCCGCCACCGTCGAGAAATTCGGGCGGCTGGACATCCTGGTCAACAACGCCGGCTCCACCCACGCCAACGGCCCGTTCGAGAATGTGACGGAGGAGGAGTTCGACCGCGTCTTCGCGCTGAACGTCAAGTCGATCTACCTCTATTCCAAGGCGGTCGTCGCGACCATGCGGGCGCAGAAGTCCGGCGTGATCCTGAACCTCGGCTCCACCGCCGGCCTGCGGCCGCGTCCGGGCCTGGTCTGGTACAACGCGACCAAGGGTGCTGTGCACAACATCACCAAGTCGCTGGCGCTGGAACTGGCGCCCGACAACATCCGCGTCTGCGCCCTGGCTCCGGTCGCCACCGAGACGCCGCTGCTCGCCACCTTCATGGGCGGCGACACCCCGGAGAAGCGGGCGCGCATGATGGGCATCGTGCCGCTGGGCCGCCTGGGCCAGCCGACCGACGTCGCCAACGCCGCCCTCTACCTCGCGTCGGACGAGGCGGCCTTCCTGACCGGCGTGGTGCTGGAGATCGACGGCGGGCGCTGCGTGTAAGGATCGCATCGTCCGTTAGCCCCCACCCTAACCCAACCCCCCGGGGCGGGGGGGGGGGGGTCTCGTATACACAACAGAAGCTGCCGACGATTATACGCGAGTGTAAATCTCGGGGGTC
>NZ_JAUQTX010000212.1:0-11583 GCF_059803775.1 Azospirillum sp. UFLA03-27
GTTATAGTCTCGTGGGCTCGGAGATGTGTATAAGAGACAGACGCCGCCGGTAGCGGATCGCCGTGCGTCGGGGCGGGGTTCGGCGCGCTGCCGCCGTTCTTGCGCTTGCGCAGCCAGGCCGGGATTCCGGTCACCTGGACCGACAGCCAGTCCACCGCGGCGTCATCGGAAATGGGCACGGCGTGCAGCCGCAGCGGATCGGCCTTCGGGCCGTTCCAGCCCGGATCGATGGTGCGCGCGGTGCGGTAACCGGCCTGCCGGATGATCGCCACCTCGCGGTCGCTGAAATCGCCGTTGGGGAAGGCGAAATGGCGGCAGGGCAGGCCGGTGGCCTCCTCCAGCTCGGTCTTGCACAGCGCGATCTCCTCAGCGCAGCGCTGGTCGTCGCATTGCAGGAGGATCGGGTGGGTGCGGGTGTGGGCACCGTAATCGGTGACGGCGGCCAGATGCCGGACCTCGTCCCAGGTCAGCGACTGGCGGTCGGCGCCTTCCAGGTCGGGATCGTCACCGGCCTCGGCGAGCCGGCGGCGGCGCTCGGGGTCGGGGAGGCGCTTCAGCGTCTCGGTGCCGATTCGCCCGGCGGCGGCGGTCTTCCACCAATAGGGGCGGGCGGTGCCGACCACGCGGCTGCACAGGTAGATGGTCGGACGCACCCCGAATTCCTTGAACAGGGGTTCCAGGCGGGCGTTGTTGCGGTGGCCGTCGTCGAAGGTGACGACAAGCGGATAGGGCGGCAGGTCGCCCCACCGCCCGCTCTCCAGCGCGTCTGCCACCGCGTCCAGCGTGGTGAAGCTGTAGCGTTCGGCGTACCAGGCGAGGTGCGCGCGCATCACCTCCGGGTCCGGATCGTGATACACGACGATGGTCACGTTCCGGCGCGCGAACAGATTTCGGAACAGGGCACCGACTCCCGTCCAGCGCACGATTCCGGCCGCGATGGCTTGCTTCATGGGGATTGGACCTCTGCTGTGTGTCCGGTCCTTTGTTCACGGCTGGCAAGGCGGTTGCGGACCGGTTGAAAGGCAGGACGGGCCCGGTTCGGACCGGGCCCGGATCGGCGGGGTCGTCAGCCGGAGCGAGCCCGGCGCGGCCCGATGGATGCCGTGGGCGCCGGCTCGGACATCCAACCGCGGGCGTTGCGGCGGTAGATCTCCACGATGCGTTCCCGGTAGACGGCGATGTCGAACTGGCGTTCGAAGCGGCGGCGGGCGCCCTCGCCCAGCCGGCGGCGCAACTCCGCGTCGTCGATCACGCGGGCCAGCGCCTCGGCCAGGGCCGTCCGGTCGCCCGGCGGCACCAGCAGGCCGGTCTCCTCATCGGCGATGGCGTCGCCCACGCTGCCGACCGGAGTGGCGACGATGGTCAGACCGTTGGCCATGGCCTCCAGCACCGACATCGGCAGCCCCTCGAACATGGAGGGCTGGACCAGCACATGGGCCTGCACCAGCTCCTTGCGGCAGCCGGTCTGGTCGAGCCAGCCGGTGAAGCGCACGCGCTCCCCCAACCCCAGCGCCTTGGCCTGCGCGCGGTAGGCCTCCAGGTCGCCGTCGCCGGCGATGGTCAGTTGCCAGGAGCGGCTGCGGCAGGTCTCCGACGCCAGGGCGTCCAGCAGGACGTCGATGCCCTTCAGCTTGATCAGGCGGCCGAGGAACAGCAGGCGCACCGGCCCGTCCTCCGCGCGCTCCGGGATCGTCTCCGGTCCCGGCACGGCGTTGTGCAGCAGGGTCGCGCGGCGCACGGCCGGGAAGGTGGTGACCACCCAGTTGCGCCAGTATTCGCCCAGCACCACCACCTCGCTGGTCATCTCCATCATGTGGCGGATGGCCCAGCGGGACAGCGGCTTGGCGTCCTCGTAATGCTTCGGGAAACGCCCGCCGTGCAGATGCAGAACGACCGGCACCCGGAACAGCGAGGCCATGGCGACGATCAGCCCCTTGCGCAGCACGCTGCCGTACTCGGCCATGTGGATGTGCACGAGCTGGGCCTTGCCGGTCGCGAAGCAGCCGAACAGGCGCAGCAGCGCGGCGGCGAAGTAGAAGGGCATCAGATGGAATTTCGCGTTCGGCCCGTAGCTGTCGATCACCTCGAACTTCACGTCGGGGCGGTTCTCTCGTAAGTCCGTCGTGAAGTTGTCGACGATTCGCCCCATGCCGCCCTTTTCGAGCGTGCCGCCGGGTGAAACGATGTAGATCATATCCGCTCCTGACTGTCGCGCTCCCCTCGCGAAGCTTCAGGGAGGAAGGAATTAAAGGACCCCACGGGAAAAATGGGTTCTTACTGTCGGCCCGCGCGGGTCAGCGATGGCTTGGCCGCCGCAGCGTCGGGCAGTGCCCCCAGCGAGGGGCGCCGAACGGCGTCGGGGCGGTTCAGCTCCGCATAGATGTCCTGAAGGCTGCGGCCATAGGACTCGATGACGAATTTCTCCAGGAACAGCCGACGCCCCTCCGCCGACAGGCGCGCGTAGAGCGCCGGCCGGGTGGCGAGGTCGCGGACCGCGTGGGCCAGCGCCTCCGGGTCGTTGACCGGGACGATGCGCGCCGTCTCCCCGTCGGTCAGCACCTCCGGGATCGAGCCGACCGGGGTGGTGACGACGGGCATGCCGGTTGACAGCGCCTCCAGGATCACCATGGGCAACCCCTCGTGGGTCGAGGGCAGAAGCAGCATGTCGTGGTCGCGCAGGTGGGCGTGCGCCTGCTCGCGGGAGATCCAGCCCTCGAACCGGCATTCGCCGTCCACGCCCAGCTCCGCCGCCATGCGGCGGTAGCCCTCGACGTCGCCGCCGCCGCCGATGGTCACGCGGAAGCGGAAGCCCCGGTCCTTCATCAGCCGGCAGGAGCGCAGCAGCGTGCCTATGCCCTTGCGTTCCGACAGGTTGGCGAGCACCAGGAGCGACACGATCGCCCCCTCCGGCGGCGCCGCGCGGACCGGCAGGTCGGCGCCGATGTCCGGCACCGCGTTGTAGAGCACGCGCACCTTGTGCGGGTCCGTCCCGACCGACTGCACCAGGAAGTTCCGCCAGCTCTCGCCCAGCACCAGGGCGATGCCGCAGCGGTCGAACAGCCAGCGGCTGATCGCGCGGGACACCGGCCCCTTGTCGAAATACTCCATGAAGGACGCGCCGTGCAGATGCACGACCGTGGGGCAGGAGAAGAGGCCGGCGAAGAGCTGGACCACCGCCTTGCGCCAGACGCTGGCGTTCTCCGACACGTTGATGTGCACGACCGACGGGCGGCGGCGCAGCATCAGGGCGCCCAGCCGCGCCAGCGTGCCGGCCAGATAGACCGGCGACAGAAGGGCGCTGCCGGTGCCGCGGGTGTCGAGCACCACGGTTTCCGGGGCGGCGGGGCTGTTCCGGAAGGCGTCGACGATGTAGCCCGTCATCCGCCCGATCCCCCCGCCGCCGTCGAGCGCGCCGGGGGTGGCGAAGACAATGCAGGCGCGGGACGCCTTTTTGCGCCGGAAACCCCTGTCGATCAAACCCATTCTGCCCTCACGCCGCGCCGGGAGCCGAGAAGATGGCCTGACGCAGCCGGCGCCGCAGCCCGACCGGCATCAGCGAATGCATCAGGAAGGTGGTCAGCGCCATCGGGGTCGGTGCGCCGTCGCGCAGCGCCGATTTCAGGATGCGCTTGCGCACCGCCGGGGTGCGTGCCGCCTGCTCCCCGCCGGTGGCCTGGAGCAGCAGGCTGGCGTAGGCGCGGGGCGACAGCCGGGGCCGCACCGACTCCGCCCAGTTCAGGGCCATGTCGATGTTGTGGCAGGTCGACAGGGTGATGCGGTCGGATTCGGTGTAGTGGATCGCCAACACCTCCGGCACGGTCACCAGGGCGCAGCCTTCGATCTGCCCGCAGGAGATCAGCCACTCCCAGTCGTCGAAGGCCGATTTCGGAATCGGCTGGCGCTGGAGCAGCGCCTTCGGAGCCAGCAGGGTGGTGGTGGGGGCGAAGGTCTCGCCCTTGAACAGCCCGTGGCGGACGAACAGATAGTCGCCAATCCGGTCCCGCGGGGTGCACAGGCGCCGCGGCCATTCGAAGTCGCCGCGGGCTGTCACCACCTTGCAGCGGCAGCTCATGATCGGATAGCGCACGCCGGGCGGGCGGGCGGCCATCTGCAGGGCGATCTTGCCCGGCATCCATTCGTCGTCGTCGTCGAGGAAGGCGATCCAGGCGCCCTTCGCGCGGTCCACGCCCAGATTGCGGGCGCCGGCGGCGCCGCGGTTCTGTTCCAACGCGATCACGGTCAGCCGCGGGTCGCCGAACGCCCTCAGGCGCTCCTCGGTGGCGGGGTCGGGCCCGTCGATCACGACGACGACCTCAAGCGGGGCGTAGGTCTGGGCCAGGGCGCTCTCCACGGCCCGCGCGACCATGTCCGGCCGGTTGCGGGTGGGGATGACGACGGTGACCATCTCGTGTGGGGACGTCATGACATTACCTTCTGTCGCGACGGAAATTTCGGGGGGCGGAACATGAGGGGGCCTCCTTCCGTCAGCCGGGCCGGGCCGGACCGCTCCAGCCGGCGGCCGGAGGCCCGCCGTAGGAGGTTCCGTAAGGGGAAGAACTGGCGAAGCCGGCGTTGTACGCCTGCTGCTGGTCCTGCATGCGGGCCTGCATCTTCGCCCAGCGGCGGCGCTGCACGAGACGGGTCACCGCGATCACCAGCACGATCCAGTTCAGGGAATGGCGCTCCAGGAACACGCTCTCCGACACCGAGATCAGCAGCAGGGCGCAGCCGACGGTGAAGATCCAGGCGGGCTCGGCGCGGTTCTCGCTGTAGCGGATGGCGCCAAAGCCCTGGATCAGCAGGCGGCCCATCAGCATTGCCGTCAGGATCACGCCGGGCAGGCCGAGGTCGAGCCATGCCTCCATCCACCCGTTGTGGGCGGAGTTGATGCCCCAGCCCTGGGTGAAGGTGCTGCCCGGACCGTAGGCCCCGTACCAGTAGGCGCCGTAGCCCCAGCCGAGCAGGAAGCGGTCCTGGATGGACATCAGCGTGTGTTCCCACAGCACCGTGCGCCCGGTCAGCGTCGGGTCGCGGCCCAGCATGTAGAGGATGTCGTGCCAGAAGGTCGTGCCGCTGGTGATGCCGACCACCGCGACCAGCAGGACGAAGGCCATGGCCGGCGCGAAGCTGCGGATGCCGCCGCGCACGAAGCCGCTGAACAGCAGAAGGCCGGCGACCAGGATCGAGGTCACCAAGCCGGTGCCCGACCGGCTCATCACGATCAGCAGCAGAGCCATCAGCAGCAGCGGGCGGACCACCCAGCGCTTGCCCTCGCGCGTCCAGTCGAGCCAGAGCAGGCAGAGCACCAGCCAGACCATCATGCGGCCCGTGACGTTCTTCTGCCAGAAGATGCCCTTCCAGGCGCCGACATGCTGCTCGTGGTCGAGCCCGACCGCCGGCATGGCGAAGACCGAGGCGTAGGACAGCACCATCAGGATCGACAGGCCCGTCGCCAGCATCCGGACGATCTCCGGGAAGGTGTAGCGCAGGGCGAGATAGACGGCGAAGGCGGTGGTGAACAGGAAGGCCACCGCGCGGCGCAGCGTCACGTCCGGGTAGATCGACCACAGGGCCGACAGGAAGGCCAGCGCCACGATCAGCGATACCGCCGGGCTTCCCGTCGGGATGCGGAAGGCCAGGCTGGGCCGCAGCGCGATCAAGCCCAGGATCATGACGTAGACGGCCATGAAGTAGATCACCGCGCCCGGCGCGTCCGGATCGGTCGTGCCGCCGCCGGTCAGCAGCGCCGGGAGCACCGACCCGCCGAACGAGACGATGCAGAAGACGGTGATGCTCTTTTCCAGAACTTCGAGGACTTTCATGGGGCCGCTGTTCCGGTGAAAAGGGCTGCTATGGCAGTGAACGCCCATGACGGGCGCACCGCATCGTTCTCTGAAGATGCCAACCCGATGCCCGGACCTGTAGCCGGGCGGAGGCATTAGGCCTAAGGAGGCCGTCCCCGTCGGGGCTACCTCCGGTTGGGCCACCCACCCCGATCTTGCGGGTCCCGCAGGGCATATGCAGCCCAGGTCCGGAATGGACCCCAGAAAAGGGAAAGCCCCTCTCCCGGGTGGGAAGAGGGGCCTGGATGGGGCGCCGCAGGGTCATGACCCGTCGCCCTTGAGGACGATCACCGCGGTCTTGCACAGGATGTAGAAGTCGAACAGCAGGCCGCAGTTGCGGACGTAGAAGACGTCCATGGCGACGCGTTCCTGGAAGGTGGTGCGGTGGCGTCCCGACACCTGCCAGTAGCCGGTCAGGCCCGGACGGACAGAGCCGATGACGTCCGCGGAGGCGCCGACCTCCGGCAGTTCCTTCGGCATGTAAGCGCGCGGGCCGATCAGGCTCATGTCGCCCATCAGGATATTCACCAGTTGCGGCAGCTCGTCGAGCGAAGTCTTGCGCAGGAAGCGGCCGACCGGGGTGATGCGCGGGTCGTAGGTCAGCTTGTGGTAGGTCATGTACTCTTCGCGCATCTTCGGATCGTTCTCCAGCAAGCGCTGGAGATGCTCCTCCGCGTTGATGTGCATCGAGCGGAACTTCAGCACGTCGAAGGTCTTGTCGCCACCGGCCCAGCGCTTCTGGCGGAACATGACCGGGCCGGGGCTGTCCAGACGGATCGCCGCGGCGATGCCCAGCATCAGCGGCGCCACCGCCACCAGCAGGATGCCCGAGAGCAGGATGTCCAGCGCGCGGCGGATGCGCAGGTAGCTGGTCGGCGGACGGACCGAGACACGCAGGGCCAGCGAACCGTGCAGGTTGTGGTAGGTGGCGTCCACCGCGCTGACGTTGCCCTCGCCCAGCAGGCAGTAGACCTGCTTGAAGGGCAGCCGCTCGACCAGGGCGGTCAGCTCGTTCTTGTGGCGCCCGATGTCGGCGACGATGGCGGCCTGGGCCTGCTGGGCGTAGGCCGGGGACTTGGCGAGCAGGTCGGTCGAGCCGACCACCGGCAGGTTGGCGACGCGGGTCTGCCACAGCGTGTCGTCATCGTCGAAGAAGCAGACCGGACGCATCCCGAGCCAGGGCAGGCGCTGCAGCTTCTCGGCGATGGCCGCACCCTGCGGGCCGGCACCGACGATGACCACGGGGGTGCGCCAGTTCAGCGCGCTGGCCATCAGGCCGTGCACCAGCAGCAGGTCGGCGGCGTAGGTGATCGCGAAGCCGATCAGGGCGACCGACAGCGCCTCCACGAAGAAGGAGCGGAAGCCGTCCATCACGATGAAGGGCACGGCCAGCACGGCGACCGACAGCAGAGCCGCCTGGAAGGTGCGGCGGGTGCGCTCCAGATAGTCGAAGCGGCCCAGCGAATAAATTCCGAAAACCGATTTCACCAGCGGCACCAGCATCAGGCCGGTGACCAGGGCGCGCTGCGACAGGTCCGCTTCCGGGGTCAGGGTGTCGCTTCCGA
The DNA here is from genome assembly GCF_059803775.1 of Azospirillum sp. UFLA03-27. Taxonomy (NCBI): domain Bacteria; kingdom Pseudomonadati; phylum Pseudomonadota; class Alphaproteobacteria; order Rhodospirillales; family Azospirillaceae; genus Azospirillum; species Azospirillum sp. UFLA03-27. The sequence continues at coordinate 7,409 of NZ_JAUQTX010000212.1, forward strand.
ACAGTTGGATGAGCGTCCAGCCGAGCAGGGCGAGCATGAAGCCGTCGGACAGCGCCAACAGCAGCCCGGGTCCCACCGTCGGCATGGCCGTCTTCTTCACCGGGGCCAGATTGATGACCGCTTCTGGGTCGAGTTTGCTCATCGCAGGTCCCATTTATGTGTGAAACGGAATGTCATCCGTCTCGCGCCTGACCTAACGCGCCGCAGCGAAAGACGGTTTCTCATCAGCTTTTTCTTTGAGTCTTTCTGTGTTCAGAAAGACACACAAATATCAGCGCTTTCTCCGCCTCTGTGCAGACAGATCAGAAGGTTGCGCTGTTCTCCACGAATTAGGATAAAGGCTGCCGTCAATCAACAAATCACAAGAGGCCTCCTCGGCCAGCGGCGATACCCCTTACATCCAGAATGGATTCCCCTGGGTGAGTTTGAAGAGATTAAGGAAAGTGGGTGACTTCGTCCGGATCATCCGGATCGGTGGCGGCGCTGCCACCGCCGCTCCCCAGCTACCCCTTTCCTTCCCGCAAATTGGAGGTATTCGGGGGATGTTCCGCGTCCCCTATGGTGGGGTGCGGCGCCGGGCGGTGGCGGCATGTCCCGAGTTGGTCTGCCTGTCCCGCCGAGACGGTGGCGCGGACGTATCCCATAAGAAACCGATCGGCGATTTCGGATGAGATAGTGTCTCCAACGCCCCGTTGATCACGGTGGAGTGCCCTCGCAGGGTGGGTGGATTGCCCGCTGGGTCTTGCCCCCACCCTTACCCTCCCCCGCTATCGCAGGGGAGGGGACTGCCGTTGCTTGGCAGTAATCTCCCTCCCCTGCGTGGCGGGGGAGGGTCGGGGTGGGGGCACAGGTTGCCATCGGGATAAGTCCGAAGAGGACGACGACGGCACCAACGCGAAATTGAAACGTCCCGGTCCGGTTCCAATCATCGGAATTGCGTTCGCGGGTGCGGCAGTGCCGCCCCACCGGTGTTCTAGGCGGAGTTCCTGATGGCGTCCGAAGCAGCGACGATCTTGAAACACGGTTGGCTGTTCATGCTGGCCAACGTGGTGAACCGGGCTGCCGGGCTTCTGCTCCTGCCGCTCTACACCCGGCTTCTCAGCCCTTCCGAATTCGGCGTCTACGCGCTGGTGGTGGTGGTCGCCGACCTGCTGGCGGTCATGCTGATGATCGGCATGAACAACGCCTTCACCGCCGTCTATTTCGAACACGCCGAGGAAGGCGACCGGCGCCGCGTCGCCAGCACCTGCCTGCTGGCGGTGGTCGGCACGTCGGTGGCGATGGTCGGGCTGGCCTGGCCGCTGGGCATGGCGGGAAGCTGGGCAATGTTCGGCGACACCGGCCATGCGGCGGTGATGGCGATTGCGCTCGCCGGCGTCGCCCTGACCACCCTGTTCGAGCTGGCGCTGGCTTACTACCGGGCGCGCAAGCGGTCGGGCCTGTGCCTGCTGGTGTCGCTGGCCAAGGTGGTGGCCCTTCTGGCCTTCAACCTGCTGTTCCTGTGGGCGCTCGGCCTCGGGGTGGAGGGCATCTTCCTGGCGAACGGCGCATCTTTCCTGGCGCTCGGCCTCCTGCTGGTGGTGGCGATCCTGAAGGACACGGGCTTCTCCTTCTCCTTCCCGATCCTGAAGCGGGTGGCGGCGCTGGGGTTGCCCTACGCGCCGCAGTCGCTGCTGGACATCGCCAACAACTTCGTCTCGCGCTGGCTGCTGAACATCCTGCTGTCCACGGCGGCGGTGGGCCTGTTCGCCTTCGGGATGCGGCTGTCGCAGATCCTCTTCATGTTCCTCACCGCCTCCTTCCTGCAGATCTGGTCGGTCAGCCGGCTGGAGTCCCAGCATGGCGCGGCGGACCACGGCCAGGCGGATTTCGTCTTCCACCTGTTCGTCGTCCTGCTGACCGGGGCCGGGCTCGGGCTGGCGCTGACCGCGCCGGAGATCCTCTGGCTGATCGCGTCGGCCGACTACACGCCGGTGCTGACCAGCATGCCCTTCCTGGTGCTGGCCTATGTGCTGCACGGGGTGCGCATGAATCCGGAGGTGGCGATCCTGAAGGCCAAGCGCGTCGGCGTGCTGCCCTGGATCTCCGCGGCCAGCCTCGCCGTGGGCTCGGCCCTGGCGCTGGCGCTGGTCTGGCAGTGGGGCCTGCTCGGCGCCGCGCTGGCCAACCTCGGGCGCGAGGTCTTCCAGATCGCCCTGACCGAGACGGTGCGCCGCCGCATCTGCCGCGACGAGGTGCCGCTGAACGCGGTGCGGATCGGCTGGATCCTGGTGCCGGCGGCCTTCGCCTATGCGGCAGGCTGGTACCTGTTCGGCACCGAGGTCGACCCGGCCTTCACAGCGGAAAAGGTGGTGCTGGTGCTGGTGTTCCTGGCAGCGGCGGTGTTCGGCCCGGGCATGGGATCGGCGGGCCGGGCGATGCTGGGCAAGCTGCTGCTGGGCCGCGTCCGCCGCCTGCAATCGGCGTCTTGAAAGCGCCCGCTCTGAAAAGGAAAGGGCCGGCGGAGCAATCCGCCGGCCCTTCCTCATGGTCCGCTTTCGCGGTCGTTACGCGGCCTGATGCTCGAGCAGCAGGTTCGCGGCGTCCACCGTCATCATGTGCGAGAAGTCGATCGCCGACAGGTCGAGCGCGGACTGCACGCCCACCGACTGCACCGTCGCCGTGTCCTGGGCCAGGCTGTGGGCCAGCAGGTCCGCCGACAGGGCCTGGGCGGAACCCGGCGGGTTGATGGTGCCGATGCCGGTCCCGTCGGCGATGGTCGCCTGTGTCGGGTTGGAGAGCTTCAGGTTGAAGGTCTCGACGCCCTCCGTCACATCGTCGCTCAGCACCTTGACGGCGACCGTCTTGGTGGTCTCGCCGGCGGCGAAGGTCAGCTTGCCGCTGGTCGCCAGATAGTCCGACCCGGCCTTGGCCGTGCCGTCCGCCGTGGCGTAGTCCACCGTCACCGTCTGGTTGTAGGCCTGGGACAGCTTCACCGTGAACACGGCGTCGGTGGTGACCGGGCTGGCGGCGGTGCTGCTGTACAGGCCGGGCTTGATGGCGTTGTACTTGTTGTAGTCCACCTTCCAGCTGTCGTTCATGATGCCGCCGGTGTCGCCTGAACCGGGGCTCCAGGCCCAGTAGGTCCAGCTCGCCCCCTGGTCGCCGGCGGCGAGGTCGATCTTGCCGTCACCGTTCCAGTCGCCGTTCATGTACTGGATCAGCTTGGGCATCCACGCCTTGTCAATGGCGGTTTCCATGCGACTGCCGAACTCGCCGACCAGGATCGGGGTCTCGTCATTCTGGATGAAGTGGCCCCACATCTGGTCCCACTTCGCCGGCATGTTGTTCGGGAAGTTGCCGGCCTTGAACCAGTCCATCATGTAGAGCGACGGGCCGTAATCGTGGACCGAATAGACCAGCTTGTCCGGCGTGTTGAACTTGACCTCGTAGTTCTTCTCGCCCAGCAGGTTGCCGCCCCACCAGTACCACTGGTTCTGATAGGTCTCGATGCCCTCGACGATCAGCAGCCAGTCCTTGTTGACCGACTGGATGGCGTTGCCGATGCGCTCCGCGGCGCGGGCCCAGTCGTTCGGGCCGCCGTCGCCCCAGGTCGCCGGGTTGTGCGGCTCGTTGTGCAGGTCGGCGCCGATGACGGCGTCGTTGCCCTTGTAACGGGTCGCCAGCATCTTCCAGTTCTCGATCATCTTCGATTCCGGATACTGGCTGGTGTACCAGAGACCGTTCTCGTTGGCCGACGCGCCGTCGCCGGAGCGGTGGTGGTCGAGGATGATCTTCATGCCGATCTTGTCGGCGTAATCGATGATCTTGTCGAAGACCTCCAGCGAGGTCTTGCCGCGCAGGTCGGGGTTCTTCGAATAGTCGATGCCGGTCGGCATGCGGCCGTTGTCGAGCATCGCGTCGGAGTAGGGCAGGCGGATGGTGTTGAAGCCCAGATCCTTCATCTGGTTCATGTGGCTCTGGTAGCTGTCCATCCACAGCCCCTGCGGCGCGAAGGCGTAGCCCTCGGACCCGAACCAGTTCACGCCGGTCAGCTTCACGGCCTTGCCGCTGCTGTCCATGATCTGGCCGCCCTCGGTGTGCAGGAAGCCCGGCGCGATGCCGGTGGTCTTGCCGGTCGGCTCGGTCACCGACCTGTCTCTTATACACATCTGACGCTGCCGACGATTATACGC
>NZ_JAUQTX010000213.1:0-11478 GCF_059803775.1 Azospirillum sp. UFLA03-27
GCCCTCGGCGTGCTCGTCGAGTTCGGCGCGGCCGGTGCGGCGCCCGACGGAGGCCACCTCGGGCACCTGCATGATCAGCCTCTCCGCCGCCAGCCCGACCCGGTTGGACTCGGCCAGCGAGATGCCGGGGTTCAGCACCATGGAGATGGTCAGCGTGCCCTCGTTGAAGGGCGGCAGGAAGGCGCGCGGCAGGCTCGGCACCGTCGCCGCGGCGATCAGGACGGCGGCCCCCACCGTGGCGAACAGCGTCCCCGGGTTGGCGAAGGCCCAGCCCAGGAGCCGGACGTTCCCGGCCTTCAGCTTGCGGACCAGCCAGCTGTCGTGCTCCTCCAGCCGCTTCAGCCTGGGGAGCAGATAGTAGGACAGCACCGGCGTTACGGTGATGGCGGTGACGAGGCTGGCCAGGATGGAGACGATGTAGGCAACGCCCAGGGGTGCGAACAGGCGCCCCTCGATGCCCGACAGGGCGAACAGCGGCACGAACACCAGGATGATGATGACCGTGGCGTAGACGATGCCCGAGCGCACCTCCTGCGAGGCCGAGGCGACCACCTCCAGGATGCCCCGCGGGTTGCCCGCCCGCCGGTTCTCGCCGAGGCGCCGGTAGATGTTCTCAACGTCCACCACGGCGTCGTCCACGAGTTCGCCGATGGCGATGGCGAGGCCGCCCAGCGTCATGGTGTTGATCGACATCCCGAACGCCTTGAACACCAAAACGGTGATCAGGATCGAGATCGGGATGGCGGTCAGTGAGATGAAGGTCGTCCGCACGTTCAGCAGGAACAGGAACAGGATGACGGCGACGACGGCGACCGCCTCCAGCAGCACCTTCTCCACGTTGCCGATGGAGGTCTGGATGAAGTTGGCCTGCTTGAACAGGATCTCGTCGGCGTGGACGCCCTTCGGCAGGAACTGCGCCAAGTCGCTCAACGCCCCCTCGACCTCCGCGGTGAGCTCGGTCGTGTCGGCTCCGGGCTGCTTCTGAACGGACAGGATCACGGCGGGCTTTCCGCTGACCCCCGCGTCGCCGCGCTTCACGCGGGCGGCGAAGTCCACGGCGGCGATCTGGTGGAGCAGGATGGGCTGCCCGACCTTGTAGGCGACGACGAGGTTGCGCAGGTCCTCCAGCCGGGTCGTCCGGCCGATGTTGCGGATCAGGTACTCCTGGGAATGCTGGTCGATGAAGCCGCCGCCGGTGTTCGCCGAGAATTGCTGGAGCACCTTCACCAGTTCGTCGGTGGTGATCTCCAGGTCGTGCAGGCGCGCCGGGTCGGGGGCGATGCGGTACTGCTTGATTTCGCCGCCAATGGGGATGACCTGGCTGACGCCGGGGATGGCAAGCAGCCGCGGCCGCACCACCCAGTCGGCGAGTTCACGGACCTCCATCGGGCCGACGCCGTCGCCGCTCATGGCGATCAACATGATCTCGCCCATGATGGACGAGATCGGCCCCATCTGCGGCCGGACGTTGGGCGGAAGCTGACCCTGGACGATGGCCAGCCGTTCCGCGACCTGCTGGCGGTTGCGGTAGATGTCCGTGCCCCAATCGAACTCGACGAAGACGATGCTGAGTCCGACGCCGGACACCGAGCGCACGCGGGTGATGCCCGGCATGCCGTTCATCGAGGTCTCCAGCGGAAAGGAGACCAACTGCTCGACCTCCTCCGGCGCCAGCCCCTCGGCCTCGGTCATCAGTGTGACCGTAGGCTTGTTCAGGTCGGGGAAGACGTCGATCGGCAGGTCCTTCAGCACGAAGGAGCCGTAGACGACCAGGATCGCCGCGGCGGCCAGGATGAAGAGCCGGTTGCGCAGGCTCGTGTTGACGAGGAAGTTGAACATAGCGGGGGGCTCCTCACCGGATCTGATTGAGGAGACCGGCGCCGTCGGTGACGATGCGCGCCTCCGGCTCGACGCCCGCCAGGACCAGCACCGTGTCGCCGTCGACGGGCTGCGTGCGCACCGGGCGGGCGACGAAGCGTTGCGGCGTGTCGTGCTGCCAGACGATGGGCTGGCCGCTGGCGTTGCGCACCACGCTCTGTCGCGGCAGGACGATGCCGGATGCGGTGCCCTGCACCTGGGCGACGAGCCGGACCGGCTGGCCGACGCCGAGTCCCGATGGCGGATTGCCGATCCGGAAGAGCAGCGGGATCGCCTGTTGGCGCAGCGCGAGACTGGAGCCGAGGAGTTCCAGGGACAGGCTGGTGCCGTCGGCCGTCGTCGCCGTGGCCGCCTTGATGGCGTTCGCCACGCGGGGGTCGAAGGCGACCGCCTCGACCATCAGCCGCGCCGGGTCGACGATCTCGAACAGCACCTGGTCGCGCCCTTCGACCACCTGTCCGGCCTTGATGTTGTTGGCGGTGACCACCCCGGAGATGGGCGCCCGCAGGGCTTCCTTGGTCGTCAGCGCGGGGGACAGGGCCGCCTGGCGCTTGCGCAGCCCGTTGAGGTTGGCCTCCGCTTCTTCGATGTCGCGCTGTGGCACGCTGCCTTCCAGCTTCCGGAGCCGCTGGAGGCGGGATTCGGCGATGACGAGTTCCTGCTCGACCGTCGCGATCTGCTGCTGGATGCCGCTGCGGTCCACAAAAGTCACGGCGGGGGCGATGTAGGCCAGGATCTGCCCGGCCTCGACCCGCTGGCCGACGTAGGGCAGCCCCTTGTCCCCCGGCTCGATGCGGCCGCTCTGCGTGGCCTGGACGTGGCCGCCGCCGTTGGGGTCGGCGATCACCTGACCGATCAACTGCACCGTCTGCGCCGCCTCCTGCGGCTTGGCAACGATGGTTCGGACCGACAGCAGGCGCTGCGACGGCTTGGGCACGTACAGGCTGCCGTCCGGCAGGCGCCGCGGGCTCTCCGAAGCGGCGGTCGCCCCCATCGGGACGGCCGCCGCCGCCTTGCCCTTGCCCTCGTCGCCGTGGCTGTGGTCCTCGCCGCCGTGGGCGAAGGCGGCGCCGCTCGCCAACAGCAGGCCGATGCCGACCAGCACGGCGCCCGCGACCGTCCGCGTGCGTCCACTCTGGGTCAGGGCGACGGTGGTCAGGACCCCGAGCAGGAAGACCATGACCGCCCCCAGCATCAGGCCTGAATCGTTCCGGACCTGGCCGAGGACGGCGGAAACACCCTGCGCACCGCCGGTCTGGGCTTCGGCCGCGGACGCCGGAACCTCCAGTGTGCCGATCAGCAGGTCGGCCGCGTCGGCCGAGGTGACGGAGACGGTCACTTCATGGGATCCCGGCTTTGAGAGCCAGGACGGGTCGAGGCGGTAGACGCCCTCCTCGCCAGAGACGGGCGAGGCCGTCGCGGCCTCGCCATCGGCGCTCACCTCGATGGTGGCGCCGTTCACGGGCTCGTTGGTGGCGAAGCGGTCCAGATGGACGAGCAAGGTCTTTCCCTGGGCGACCGCCACGAGTTCGAAGTCGGACGAGGACGTTTCCAGGGTGGGGGCGGCCGTCGTGACGACCGGCTTCGGCTCATCACCACCATGGGCGTGGCCCTCATGGGCGAGCGCGGGGATGGCGACCGGCGCGGCAAGGCTCGCGGCGGCGACGGCCGCGGCAAGAAGGCGTCGGGTGGTCATGGGAGAACTCCGAGGGACTGGTTCATACGGGCGCGTGCGGCGCCGACCTGGATTTCGGCGGTGGCGCGGGCGAGGTCGGCCTCGAAGGCCGCCTCCTGGGCGCGCACGTACTCGACGAGGCTGATCTCGCCCACCCTCCGGGCGCGCTCGATGTTCGACAGGCGTGCCCTGAGAGCCGCAGCCCGGTCGCGCGCGATCGACAGGCGCTCGCTCGCCGCCTGGTGGGCGAGGCGGGCTTGCCGGATGTCGGACTCGACCGTACGGGTCGCGTTGGCCTGCTCGGCCTCGGAGCGGACGACCTCGCTCAGCGCCTCGGCCCGCTTGGGCGCGTTCACGGCCTCGACCGCGAACGGGATGCGGACGGAGACGCCGAACACGGTGTCGTAGCGTTCCTCGCGGCTGTCGCGCTCGCGGCGGGCTGTCAGCCCGACCTCCGGGCTGTCGCGCGTCGTCAGGTCCACCAGTTGGCGCTGGGCCTGAGCCGAGTGGACGCCCAGCCGCGCCGCCAGCAGGGAAGGGTGCCGCTCAAGCGGCGGCTCGCCGATCTCCGGCTCCGGTGCCGCCTTCGGCGGCGCCATGCCAGTGAACGTCCGGAACACTTGGCGGGCCTCCTCCAGGGCGAGTTCCTCGTCGCGGAGATCCGCCGCGACGGAGAGGGCTTCGGCGCGGGCCAGCTGGTGATCGGCCTCGGAGGTCTCTCCGGCCCGGGCGGTCCGCCGGGTGTCGGCCTCCAATTGGCGGGCGACCTTGAGGCGCTGCCGGGCAAGCTCGGCGCGGCGCTCGGCCAGCGCGACCTGCCACTGGGCCGTCCGGACCTCCCCGGCGACGGCCAGCTGGCGCGCGGCGATCTCGGCGTCGGTGCGCGCCAGAAGCGCGTCGCCCGCCCGGACGGTCGCCGTTCCCTGGCCGGGCAGCCAGAGCGGGACGCCGAGTTCGGCCTCGTACTCGCGCCGTCCGATGTTCCGGTTCAAGTAGTCGCTCGTGTGCCGCAGCGTGACCGCCGGGGCGGCCGGGACCAGCGCCTTCCCGGCGCCGCGCCGGGCGGTGGCCACGGCCCTCTGGGCCTCCAGGCTCCTGACTTCGGGGTTGAGCCTCCAGGCGCCCTCGACCGCGTCCCGAAGCGTCTGCGCTCCGGCCGGGAGCGCCAGCAGGCACACGGCGACGGTCGTTGCCGCCGCTTGCTTCATGAGCGTCCACCCAGAATCACGCACCGAACGACCCTCCCACTCTGGGGTGGTTCGGCCCACGGGAGGAGAGACGCGGAAGCCAACCCGGCGTGACCGCGGCGTAACGCTCGTACTCGGCGCCGAACACCCGGAGGGCTTCCCGCTCCTCGGACCGGGCCAGACGGATGTACATCAGGACCAGCAGCGGGAACATCGCCAGCGTCAGGATGGTCGGCCACTGGAGCAGGAAGCCGAACAGGATGCCGATGAAGGCGATGTACTGCGGGTGCCGGACATGGGCGTACACGCCCGTCGTGGCGAGCCGGTCTTGCTTCTGCGCCGCGTGAAGCACTTTCCAGGCCGCCGAGAGCAGGACGAAGCCCGCGAGGATCAGGACGTTGCTGAGGATGTGCAGCACGTTGAAGTGCGGGTTGCCCTCCAGGCCGAGGACGGTCGACCAGAGGTGCCCGGCATCGTAGGACAGGATATCGAGGCCCGGATAGCGGGTCTGGAGCCAGCCCGAGAGCAGGTAGATGGTCAGCGGAAAGCCGTACATCTCGGTGAACAGGGCCACGATGAAGGCGCTGAACGCCCCGAAGGACCGCCAGTCCCGGGGCGACTGCGGCTTGCCGAAGCTGAAGGCGAAGATGATGAAGATGGCCGAGTTGAGGACGACCAGCACCCACAGGCCATAGGCCGAGGCTTCGTGCGTCATGGCGTGCCTCCCTTGTTCGACCGGTCGGCGTCACCATTCCCGCCGTGGCCGCCCCGCCCGTGACCGCCGAGCATGAACAGGTGCATCAGCGGGCACAGGAGCAGGACGAGAAGCGGAAGCGCGTCGAGCATATGGTCGACGTGGAAGAGCGACAGGTACGCGGCCGCCAGGACGGTCGCGCCGAGTCCGGCCAAGCCGGTCCAAGTCCGGTACCAGGGCGTGCGCGCCTGCGGCTCGGGAGCGTGAGGGGTGTGTTCGTGGTGCGTCATGGCCGCCTCCTCACATCATGCCCATGGGGCCGGGGAGCAGCCGGTCCGCGAGCGCCTTCTGCTCGTCGGTCAGCACGGCGTAGAGCGGCTTGGCGGCGGACTCCAGCGCCTTCAGGGCGTCGAGCCGGGTGGACAGCGCCTTCTGCTGGAACGCGAGCCGGTCGGGCCAGGAGGAGGGCATGCCGCCTTTGGTCATCTGCTCATGCATGGTCTGATGGGCCTTGGCGTTCGCCCGCAGGCCGTCGGCGAAGGCGTTCCACTGCGGTGCTTGGGCGTCGGTGATCTTGAGTTCGGCCTTCAGGAACGCGATGCGGCCCTCGACGTGCTCGAAGGGCAGGCCCATTCCGCCCTGCTGGCCCATCATCATCTGTCGCATCATGGACATCATGCCGGGCCCCATCATCCCGGGCCCCATCATCCCGGCTTGGCCGTCCTGCTGGCCCGACATGCCGCCCATCATCGAGCGCATCTGGTCCATGTTCATCATCATGCCGGGCTGGCCACCCTGCGCCTGGGCGCCGGGCTGGACGATGATGCCGCTGCCCATGCCCTGACCCATCATCGGCGCGTTGCCGGGCGTGCCGGGCTTCGCGCCCGGGGTCGGCTGCGTGGGAGCCGGGGTGGGGGCCGGAGCGGGCTGGGCCTGCGTCGTGGCCGCGGCCCCGTCCGGATGATGGGCGTTGTGGTCCTGGTCTGTGGTGGTCTGGGCCTGGGCGACCGACATCATGGCGGTCAGCGCGAGTGCCGGGAGCATCTTGCGGGTGAGAGACGACATGGCGTCCTCCATCTGAACATCGGGTTCGAGCCATCCCGGACGGACTCCACGCGGGAGCGCCGGGGACGCAAAAGCCAAGCGCACGAGGGCCGGGACCGGCGTCCTTCGCCGAGCCGAGGCTCAGGTCGGGCGCGGGCGGACTCGTGGCGTCAGATGGTCAGAGCGGGGGGCGGATAGCCGGGTCGATGCCGATGCCGTCCGGCGTGGCCAGGGCGGGCAGACGCTGCGACGTGTTCAGGCGCGGGGTGAACGCCTCGACCATCGCAGCGGGGAGGCCTCCGTGCATGGTGACGCACTGAGCGACGCTGCAGCAGGCCCCTTCGTCGAGCAGGCCAAGGTCCCCACACGGAGCTTCCTCGTGCTCGTGGTCCGGGACGGTTGCGACGGCGTCGCCATGGTCGTCGACCAGAGCGTGCTCGTGAGGAGTCTGGGACGCATGGTGAGGCCCCAGGTTGGCGTGGCTCGGCGCGGCATAGACGAGCAGCGTGGCCAGCATCAGCAGGCTCACCACCACCCTCCTCACCGACGACCGCGTCGCACGCCACATGGCGTTTGCCTCATCTTGTGGGAGCCGTGCGGCACCCCAGTGCCCACCGCACCCTTATGGAAACCTACGACCGTTTCATGGCCCCTGCAACAACAGATGGCTTCGGCAACGATCCCTGTCAGGCGTCGGAGAAGGAGTGCGTCGGAATGTCCCCCGCACCTTCGATCGGGCCGGAGATGCCACAGGAAGAACCCTGCACCTTCCAGCCGCTGGAAGGTCAAGGACAAAGTCGAACACGTCTCCTGTCCGGTCACCGGCGCCGCCCTGCCGCAGGCGCAAGGCACCACCGCCCGGTGACGTTTCACCCATGGCGTCTCCACAACCGGACCGTGACACGGGCGTCGGGTTGATGCCGATCAATTCCCGGACCTATGATAGGGGCTACGCTTGGCATGGCCTGGGAGGTCCCAGGTCGTTGGTGGCGATGGCAGACATGACGCGGTTGGGCCACATCTTCGCCGTTCTGGCGTTCGCCTTCGCGCTCCTGGTGGGCGCGGCGGGCGGAGCCATGGCGCATGTGGAGGCCCATGGCGGGCCGATCGAACACCGTTCCCACCACACGCCATCGCCTTCGGCCCCGTCGCACGGCGACTCCCACAAGGCTGCCCTCGTGGTCGTGGCTCCGTGTTGCCCGGCGGCCGAAGCCCCGGTGGACCATGTCGCCGCCGTCGCAGTGACGACGGTGGAAACGTCCTGGCACCCGCGGCCCGACTACGCCCCCAACGCCCGGGACATCGCGCCGGACACGCCCCCTCCGAAGACCGCCCTCTGACCGGCCGAGCGCCCTGACGCCGTCTGCGTCGGACGCCCGGCCACGCGCCGCCCGACCGGCGGCGTTCGCGAGCGATTCCGACCACGCGACCAGAGGACTCTCACGATGTCTGAGAGGCATTTCACGACCCGTCGCGGCTTCATCGCCGGACTGGGCTTCGGCGCCGTCTCCCTGTACGGCGCCTGGGCCGCTTATGGGGCCGCACCGCTCCCCTTCGGTGGCAAGACGGCCGCTGCCCCCGAACCCGACGCTCACGGCGGCGGTCATGGCGGCCATGGTGCCGCCGAAGCACCCGCCGAGGCCGGTGGCCACAGTGGACACGGGGCTTCTGCGGGCATGGCGCCCGAGGAGTTCCGTTTCGAACACGACTACTTCATCCAGCGGCACATGCAGAAGGACGGCAGCGTGAACCCGCACGTCAGCGAGGACACGCACAGCCACGCCGCCAAGGGACATGACCACGGCCATGACGCCGGAGGCGAGCTGGTGGACGTCTACCTGATGGCCCAGAAATTCTCCTACAGCCCGGACATGTTGTGGCTGAAGGCCGGGCAGGCGTACCGGTTCCGCATGATGGCGGACGACATCACCCACGGTGCGTCGATCCAGCTGGGTTCCGCCAGCCGCATCATCCGCCTGCGGCCGGGCACGGTCACCGAGCAGACGATCACCTTCACCAAGCCGGGCGAGTACCTCGTGTACTGCACCGTCTACTGCGGCCAGGCGCACGACGCCATGCAGGGCCGCATCGTCGTCGCGTGACCCGGGGAGGCCCCACCATGAATACCATCTCAACGAACGTCGCCCCGGTCGGCTCCAAGCCCACCCTGGCGGCGCGCATCAAAGCCCTGCCGACGCCCGACAAGGCACTCCTCAAGCTGCTGTTCGGTGCCGCCCTGCTGGCGCTGGTGCTGGGCTTGATCGGAGGCTTTGTGACCGCACTGGCCCGTGCCGGTGCGCTGACCTTCTTCCCGGACGACGCCTACCGCCTGCTCACCCTGCACGGCGTGTCGGTGTTCTTCTACTGGCTGTACCTGATCCAAGCGGCCCTCCTGCTCGTGCTCGCCGCTGCCGAGAACGGACGCGGGCTGGCGTTGCGCCCGTTCGCCTGGCTGGGTGCCGCGCTGATGCTGGCGGGCTTCGGTGTCAGCGAATGGATCTCCTACACCGGCACGCTGCTGCTCTACGACGGCAGCCCGGAACTCGCCGCGGACGATCCGCGCTCGGTCGGGTTCTTCGCGCTGGGCTACCTGCTGCTCTCCGGCGGCCTGGTCGCCTCGGCGGTCAGCGGCATCGCGACGGTGCTCCAGCCCCGGCTGCGTGGCGAGGCGGACGCATTCACCTCCATCGGCTTCGCGCTGTTCGCCTGGGCCGGGTTCCTGGTGGTCAGCGCCATCGCGGCGACGAACGCCTTCCTGCCGGGCGTGCTGTGGTCGCTGGGCGCCGGGCCGTTCCCGGCCGACCACGGCACCGAGTGGCACATCCTGTTCCACAACCTGCACTACCTGCCGCTGATGGCGACCGTGCTGGTGTGGTACGTGCTGACCGAGCACCTGACCGGCGTGAAGTCCATCCACGGCGCGCGCATGTCGAAGATCGTTTTCGCCGCGTATCTCGTCTTCGTGCCGCCGACCAGCCTCTACCACATGTTCCTGGAGCCGAACCTGTCCGAGGGCGTGCGGGTGGTCGGCTCGCTGCTGTCGCTGTTCGTCTCGGTCCCGACGCTGGCGGCCTTCGCCATCATCGTCTCCTCGCTGGAGGCCAGCGCCCGGGCGCGCGGCGTCACCGGCTTCTTCGGCTGGATGCGCGGGCTGCCGTGGGACAACCCGGCCATGGCGAACATGGGCTGGGCGGTGGTGAACATGATGGTCGGCATCACCTTCGCCTTCGTCCTGATCCAGGGCGAACTGGCGCCGATGCTGTCGGACACCTTCTTCGTGCCCGGCTACTTCCACTTCTTCGCGGTCGGCGTGCTGACCCAGACCTTCCTGGCCGCCATGATGGTCATGCTCCCGGCACTCGGCGGCGGCACGCTGTGGCGCCCGGCGGTGCTGAGGCGCATGCCCCTGCTGGTGACGATCGGTCTGGTCATCTTCGGCGCCGCGGGCATCACGGCCGGGTTCATGGGCGTGCCGCGCCGGGTGTTCGACGTGAGCTACGGCGGCATGGCCCCCGCGGCATGGCCGGTGCTGATGGCCCTGGTCGGCGTCGGCGCCACGGTCTTCGCCGTGGCCATCTCGGTCACCGTCTACGGCGTCGTGCGCACGCTGCTGTCGCGGCGCGCGACGGCTGAACAGGCTCCCGTGGTCGATTGGCAGGCCGGGGCGCGCGGCGTCGGCGCCGCGCCCGCGTGGACGGGGCCGGTGTCGGTCGCCGCGCTGGTCGCCGCCATGTACGTCTTCACCATCGTCGCGTTCCAGCTGATCCAATCCCTGCCGATCATCGCGATCGGCGGCGGGCATGGGCACTGAGCGCAGGAGTAAAGCCATGAAGAACGACGAACTCTGGCTGACCCTGGCCATCGTCACGGTGTGGGCGGGGTTGGCCGCCGTCTACGCCTTCGTCCCCAGCCTTGGGATGCCCGGCTACGTCCGGGTCTGGGGCGGCGGCGCCATCGTGTTTCTGGTGCTCGCCGGGATGCTGTTCGCTGTCGGCCGCAAGGCGCGTAGGGGCTGAGCCGCTGCGCACGACGCCGCGGGGGTGAGGGCATTGCTCAGCCCCCGTGGCGCCCGATGTCACTTCTTGATGCCGAGGAGGTTCTCGGCCTGGGCGAGCGTTGCCTCCGACTCGGCATGCTTCCCCTGCTTGTGGAGCGCCTCGCCGTCGGCGCGGAGCTTTTTGACCTCGGCCAACTTCGCGGCGTCCAGCTTCGGATTGGCCGCGAGCGCCTGGTCGATGGCGGCCATGTGCCTGGGGCAACTGTTGGCGAGCGCCGGGCCGGTGAGGGCGACGGCGAAGATGGTGGCCAAGGCGATGTTCCTCAACATGCTTCTCCTCCCGTTTTGCGGCACGCGAGAGCACGCGGGCCTTTTGATGGACGTCGGAACAGCGCCGGGTATTACAGCACCGGCGCCCGCGGTTAGCGACTGGGCAACAGTATAAAGGCATCCAGGATGGCATTCCGCCGTTGCGCACTCCCAGGAGGGTGCCTTGAAGCTGAAGGCAATCGCCTCGCTTCGAACGGCCATGACGGGGTTCAACTCCTTCGGTGAGGACGGCCACGTCACCACGGTCCTCCTCCACCTTCAGCATGCGTCCGAGATGCTTCTGAAGGCGGCCCTCATGCAGAAAAGGGTGCAGGTCTTCGACCGGGAGAAACAGTTCTCCTTGGGCTTCGAAAAGTGTGTCAACTTGGCGAAGATGCACTGCGGAGTCTCCGAGGACGAGGCGGGCATCTTCAAGGCGGTGGACGCCATGCGGGACGCGGCCCAGCACTGGTTCGTCTACGTCTCGGAGGACATCCTTTACCTGCATACCCGCGAACTGGTGACCGCCTTCGACTCCGTCCTGAAGCGGTCGCTCGACGACGACCTGTCGTCGCACCTGCCGACCCGTGTCCTGCCAGTCTCCACGATGCCTGCGGGGGACTACGACTTCCTGATCGACCGCGAGTATAAGCTGGTCGCGGAACTCCTGGCCCCCGGGCGCCGCGCCCAGGAT
>NZ_JAUQTX010000214.1:0-11476 GCF_059803775.1 Azospirillum sp. UFLA03-27
GTTGTTTGCGTCGTGCCATGCGGGGCCTCCTTCGGTCCCGAAGTTATGGCCCGTACACGAAATTTCAGACAGTCCCCCACAGTGCTCCTCAGACGAGATTCGCAGCCTCAGCCCCACAAATCAAATCTTTGTATGCGAGCGTCCGGTTCTTCCCCGCCCTCTTTGCCGCGTATAGAGCTCGGTCGGCGTGCTCAAGCACTTGGTGAACTGTCCCACCATGCTCCGGCCACGACGCGATGCCGATGCTGCACCCCACCTGGACCACACGGCCGGAGATGATGATCGGCTCGTTCACCGCAGTGATGAGGCGGGCGGCAATGTCGTCGATATGCGGAGGCTCCTTTCCCCGGACGGGATTGATGATCACGGCGAACTCGTCGCCACCCAGCCGGGCGATGACATCGTCGGTGCGCAGGCAGGAGGCTAGCCGGGCGCCAACCTGACGAAGAACAGCGTCGCCGGCCTGATGGCCCAAGGTGTCGTTCACCGGCTTGAAGCAGTCGAGGTCCAAGTACATCATCGTGAACGGCTGGGTGCCGGGCCGGTGTGCCAGGGCCTCGGCATACTGCTCGAAGAAGCGCCGGTTGGGCAGAGCGGTCAGCCGGTCCTGGTAGGCGATGTCCTCCATCCGGGCCAGAGCGCTTTTGGAATCCGTCAGCGCGGCGATCAGGTCCCGCAGGGAGCGCGACAGGTCCTCGACCTCGGCGGCACCGCCGACCACCGGGATCTCCACGCCGGGTTGGCCCTCGCGCAGTCGTCTGGCGGCGTCGGCAATTCGGTGAAGGGGACGAGCAATCCAACCCGCAGCAAACCACGCCGCGGCGGAGAACAGGCACGCAAATGCTCCGCCCCACAGCAGGATTTCGTGCTGAAGAGCATCCGCTGTGGCGTAGGCAGCGTCGACCGGCTGGCGCGCCACCACAGTCCAGCCCAGCCCCTTGTAGCTGGCATGGCCTGGGCTGTGAGCATAGCCGATCAGGTAGCGCCGGGCATCCGGCCAGGTTTCGACCGTCCAGCCGATGCCGTTCACCTTGGCCGACGCGACGCTTCCCACCGGGAGGGGCTGCCCCAGCGTGCCCTCCGGCCCCAGGAGGATGGTTCCGTCGGCGCTGACGATGAAGGTCTCGAGCCCACGTCGCTCGTGCATCGGCTTGAGCAAGGTTTGCTGGACCTCACGGGCCCAACCCCACGAGAAATGGGTGGCGAAGACGCCGACCACGATGCCATTTTCGTCCGTCAGCGGCGTTGCGACGTCGACGAACTTCATGGGCTCACCGCTTGGGTTCGGCAGCAGCTTGGCGAGCATTACGGCATCGTGCACGTCGCCGATGAAGTGTCCTTTCAGACCCTCCCGGTAGACCGGCCGGGACGAAGCGTCGACCCCGAGCAGGGTGCCGCCGCTGGAGGCGACAATGGTGCCCTTGGCGTCGGTGACGCCGACCCAAGCCAGGGTATGGTCCTTGGTTTTGAGCTCATCGACGACTTTTTGAGCGACTGCCCAGTCGCGCACGGCGTCGATCTTCGCCAACACACTGACTTGGTTTGAGCGAGCCCACATATCGGTGTCGAGCTTCTCGGCCATCTGGTAGGCGGCCTCGGACAGCGAGCGGCCGATCTCCTGCTCAAGCTGTGTCCTGGATCGCTCGCCAACGACGGCGCTCATCAAGGACGCCATCCCGACAATGAGCGTGGCGCCAGTGACCGCAACGATCCCCCGCAACCCTTTGCGCACCATCGCCACCGCACTTTCTCCTTACGCCAACGTTTCGCTTAGAATTCTAAGTAATTCTGCCCGAGCTTGAGTTGAGGCACATCAAGACACGGCGCCGCCCACGGTTCTGAATGCCGCCAATGGCAGCCCGCACCGTTGGGGCTTGGTGTTCAGCCCCAAACGGACGTGCATCGCTTCGGGGCAGCGGCTGTGTCAGCCGGCCGGTGCAGGATCATCGTGCTGTCGACTCGCCCCTCGTCGCCGGTGGGAGCCCTCCGCACCGTCTGCCGCTTGTCTACGTCCGTTCCTATCCTCTACCTGATCGGTGTGCCGTACAGGCGGACCGATGCGTCGGCTGCTCCACCTCTTGCGATGGAAGCGGAACCATCGGGGCCCGCCGCTCGGCGCAACACCAAATCCGTCACCCAAGCCTCATGCGGCGCGAATACCATCCAGAAAACGCTCCACTTCACTCTTCATCATCTCGGACTGGCGGGAGAGTTCGCCCGCCGCACCTAGAACCTGCGTCGCCGCCGAACCGGTCTGAGTGGCGCCAAGGCTGACCTCGGTGATGTTGGCGGTTACCACTTCGGTCCCACGCGCCGCCTCTTGCACGTTGCGGGCGATCTCACCAGTTGCCGCTCCCTGCTCCTCAATGGCCGAAGCAATGGAGGTGGCGATTTCATTGATGCTGCCGATGGTGGCACCAATGCCGGTAATCGCCGTTGCAGCCTCGCTGGTGGCCTGCTGCATTGACGCGATCTGACTGGCGATGTCTTCCGTTGCCTTCGCCGTCTGATTTGCAAGGTTCTTCACCTCGCTGGCGACCACGGCGAACCCTTTTCCAGCCTCGCCCGCGCGGGCCGCCTCGATGGTGGCGTTCAGGGCCAGCAAGTTGGTCTGGCTGGCGATGTCGGTGATCAACTTCACCACGTCACCAATGCGTTGGGCGGCATCGACCAAACCGCGGACGCGATCATTGGTGACTTGCGCTTCATCCACGGCTTTGCCGGCGATTTCGGTGGAGCGGGTGACCTGCGCGCTAATTTCGCGGATCGAAGCCGACAGCTCGTCAGTCGCCGAGGCCACGGTCTGTACGTTGACCGAGGCTTGCTCGGCCGCGGCCGCGGTGCTGGCCGCTTGGCTGTTGGTCAGCTCTGCGGTGTGCGACATGGTCTGCGCGGTTGCGTCCAACTCAGTTGCGGCCGCGCTGACCGCGCGCAGGATGTCGGACATGCTGCGGTTGAAGCCTGCGATCAACTGCTCGACCGCAGTGGTCCGCAGTTCCTTGGCCTTCCGTTCTGCCTCTTCGGCTGCGGCCATCCGCTCCCGCTCAAGTGCGTTATGCTTGAAGATCGCAACTGCCCGCGCCATGCCACCAATCTCGTCTGCACGTTCTGCGCCTATGACATCGACCGTCAGGTCACCCTGAGCCAAGCGGGACATGGTGCTGGTGATGTTCGCGATGGGACGGGCGATTCCGGAGCGGGAGATCACCACGCTGCTGACCAGAGCCACGCCAATGCCACCAACGCCCACCAAGAAGATCAGGAGCAACATTTGGTGGCCGTAGGCCCCCACCTCGTCGTTGGCACGCTTGATGGCCTCCAAGTTCTGGCCGGACCGTCGCTCCAACTCATCGCCCAGTCTCTTGCGATTGGCACGTGAGGTGTCATTTCCAGCGTATTTTTCGGCTTCAGCCGGCGTGGCCTCCACACCCAGACGTGCGGCCTCGTTGCGGATCTGAATAAACTCGCTGATGCTCTTCTCCAATGCTGCGAACTCGTTGCGACGGTCGGCTGGCACCAGAGTTTTCCATTCTGCTAGCAATGTCTCCATCTTCGCGGTGGTCTCGGTCACCGCATTGGAAAACAACCGTGCCTCATCTTTTGTATTTGCTGCGTAGATGCCACGGCTGTCCATCACGACTTTGTAGACGAGGCTATTCATTTGCTCGCCTAGCAGGGCTCTCTGAGACAGGTCCTGGATGTCATCAACCCGATCATCGTAGGTCTTCATCCCTATGATGCCGAGGGAGCCGAGGATTGTGGCTGTTACGGCCAGCACACCGACCACGGCTGAGATTTTGGTGCTGATGCGAAAGCGAGCGAGCAGGGCGCCCATGGCAACGTCCATTCTGAGTTGGGTATCAGTATGTAAACATACCATACTGGGGTATGGGATGTGAGAAGTGACAAGTTGACGCGTTGCTAATTTCAAGTAAAATATACAAGATCATCAATTTTATTATTATATAATTATCCCGTCGTTGTAACATTATTGCAAGCTCGCGAGAGATTGTTGTGGCGCGGTCTTGTGGTAGGTGTAGAGCCTTTGAGGCGGTGGATCTTCGGTCGTAGGAGCTGTTCCTCAGCGCTCCGATTCAGCAACGCGGTCACCCGAACCTCGTTTGTGCTGTATGAGCAGAAGTGCGTGCTGCCGACAGCGGCCACCACCGCTTCAGCTGAACGGTGTCTTGATGAACGACTGGCTGCCAACCCTCGGCAACCACCTGCGTCGAACCCCAAACAGTACGGGGCGCCACCAAAATTGCGACAAATTGAGTCTTGAAAAACCATACGCGTCACGAATAGCCATACCCCTGCATTCACAATGGCTGGTACGATGGTCCGCGGTCCTTCCAAACGCGCATGGTCGCTGTGGTCCAAAGTGGGGCTTCATGCGCGGCTCGAAACCTTCATCCTGCTCGCTCTGCTGCCACTGGCCGGATTGGTTATTCTTCTGGTTCTGCAAGAGCGCGGCCAAGAAATCGAACGCGCCCGACACAGCACCATTCTCCTTGCCGAACGCGGCGCCGCCCAGCAAGCCGAGGTTTTGCAGCAGGCGCGAGGCGCGCTCCAGATGCTCACTCTCGTGCCCGAGGTGCGGATGGCGGTACCGGACGAATGCGTATCCCTTTTGCAGCAAGTCACCGCCCTGCACCCGTGGAGCACTGGGTTTTCCGTGGTCCAGCCCGACGGCCAACTGCTGTGCGACAGTGATAACCGCTCACTGAGCATTGCTGACCGCGAGTATTTTCAACGAGCACTGGTGACCAAGCGGTTCACCCTCAGCGCTTATCTGATCGGCCGGGCCAGCGGCAAACCGGTTCTGGTCGCTGTGCTGCCCACCCTCGACGATGTCGGTAAGGTTGACCGCGTTCTCCTGGCTGGTGTGGACCTCAAGTGGTTGGCCGGCTTGTCGGCCGAAGCGGCGAAGACGACGGGCGGAGCCGTTACGCTCTTGGACGCCAACGGCACGGTGCTTGCCCGTGAGCCCGATCCGACCGCGATGGTCGGGCAATCCGTGGCCGAGCAACCGATCATCCAAGAAATCCTGCGGAACACGACCGGGGTGGTCGAAGGGGTAGGATTGGATGGTGCGACGCGAATCATCGGATTTGCCCCGTTGGGCAATACCGGAGCGCGCATTGCTGTGGGCATCGCCAGAGAGGCCGCTGTTGCCGAGGTTGACCGGAAACTGCTGGTCAGCACCGGCGTCATGGTCGGCGTGGTGCTTGTCCTGGTGATCGGTGTCTGGTTCCTGATGGAAGTGTCGGTGCTCCGTGGATTGCGCGCCCTCCAGGCATCGGCGGCGCGCCTGTCGTCGGGCCAGTTCGCGTCAAATCATCCTTATGCCCCTGACAAGCCGCACATTGCCGAAATCGGCGCGGTCGCGCGGGCGGTCCGTGACATGGGCCTGACCTTAAGCACCTATGCCTTCGAGGACAGGCTCACCGGGTTGGCGAACCGGCGTTCGTTTGACGGTCATTTGCAACGCCTAAAAGGCGAAGCGGTTCAGAGCACATCCGCCGTCGCGATCCTCTACCTTGATCTGGATGGATTCAAACCAGTCAACGATGCGTACGGGCATCACGTTGGGGACGCGGTTCTTGTCGAAGTTGGGGCTCGGTTGGCTCAGTGCACGCGCCACGGTGACTTGGCGGCACGCCTCGGCGGTGACGAATTCGCCGTTGTGATGCGGCTGCCGAGCGGCCTGCTCCCGCAGCACGCGCTTGACGTCGCCAGCAGGATCATCAACGGCCTGAGCGCGCCGTTTCTGATCGAAGGCGAGGTCGTCCACATCGGGTGCAGCGTCGGTGTCGCACTGTGGCCGGTGAACAGCCCCGATCTGGACACGGCTTGTCGGTATGCCGACCAAGCCCTCTATACGGCAAAACGAGCCGGTCGGGGGAGGGCTGTGCTGTACGCCGACATGCGAGCGGATCTCGACGTGGGCGCCTGAGGGTTCTGTTGAGATGTATGTCGACGTATGCGCCGAACTGCGTCATCCATCTCGTCAGGCAGCAAGCCGGTGTGATTGAGCAAAGTCGAGTCATGCGGCGTCGTCCAACAAGCGCATCAGCGCCTCGTGCAGTCGGCGCGGAACCACCGGCTTGATGACGATCTCCAGCCCCTGCTTGACCACCTCGTCGCGCAGTTCAGCCGCGGTTTCACCGGTCAAGACCATTCCCGGCAGCGTAGAGCCCACCTGTTCCCGGATGAGGCACACCGCATCCACGCCGGTCTTGTTCGCCGCCAGCCGATAGTCGCTGACGATCACCGCAGGAACGCGTCCATCCGCCTTCAGCCGGTCCAACGCCTGCTCCGCCGACGATCCGGCCACGGTGTCGAATCCCCAGCCATGGAAAATGGTACGCAGGCCCAGAAGCACGTCGTCCTCATCGTCGATCAGGACAGCCAGGCGCCCCCCACCATGCGGTGTCACAGCGGCGAAGGGTTCCGGAGCCTGCACCGCCGCCACCTCGCCGAGTGGGACGTCGACGGTGAACACCGATCCCTCTCCCAAGGTGGAACGGACGGTCACCAGATGTTCCAGGAGTTTGGCCAAGCGCTGTACGATCGACAGCCCCAAGCCGAGACCTTTGGTCCGGTCGCGCTCCGGGTTGCCGATCTGATGGAACTCGAGGAAGATGGCATCCAAGTGGTCCGGCGCGATGCCGATGCCCGTATCGCGCACTGTGATTTGCACGCACCCGTCAACGACCCGGCACTCCAGGCGGACGTTGCCGCGCTCGGTGTATTTGATCGCATTTTCGACCAGATTGCGGATCATGCGGTCGAGCAGATGGCAATCGCTGCGCACCGTGACTTCGCGCGGAATGTCGATCTGGAAGTCCAGTCCTTTTTGAAGAGCCACCGGCGCAAACGAGGCGCCGACGTCGTCGAGCACCGGGGAAAGCAGAAAGCTTTCGATGTTCGGCCGGATCACTTCGGCGTCCAGGCGGGAAACGTCGAGCAAGCTGTCCAACAAGCCCTTCAGGGTTTCAAGATTGCGCTCCAGCGTGGTCAAAGCGCTTTGTCCGCGCGCGGTCTGCACATGACCGTGCAGGGTGGCGGCAAACAGGAACAGAGCCTGCAACGGCTGGCGCAGATCGTGGCTGGCGGCGGCGAGGAACTTCGATTTCGCCACATTGGCCCGCTCGGCCTCCCGCCGAGCCCCTCGCAGTTCCTCCTCCATCCGTCGACGGTCGGTGATATCGACATTCAGCCCCGTGATGTACGTCGGGTGACCGTTGACGTCGTAGCGAATGCGCCCCATTCCAATAAGCCATCGAATCTCACCGTCGGACAGACGGACACGAAACTCGATCTGGAAACGCTCCTGGCCGGTGGACAGCGCATCGTGGACAATCCGGTCAGCCGGTTCGCGGTCTTCAGGCACCACCATCCTCAACCAGGCCTCATACCCAGCGGCGATGAGGCCGGCAGGAAGGCCGAAGAGCACTTGGTTCTCCTCGGACCAGAAGACCTCGCCGGTCGTGAGGTTCCACTCCCAAGACCCGGCGCGCGCCGCCACCAGCGCGTCCCTGAGGCGCTCCTGGCTGCGGAGAACGGAGTCCTCCATTCCCTTGCGTTCGGTGATGTCAAGACTGACGCCGGTCAGCCGTTGCGGCAGGCCGTCGTGATCGCGGAGAATCCGTCCCACGTTCATCAGCCAGCGTTCTCCCCGGCTGGGGTGTCGGATGCGGTGCTCGAGGGTGTAATCGCCGTTTGTCGAGGCCAACGCCGCCCGCACCGCGTGCTGCACATGCTCGCGATCATCCGGGTGGACCCAGGGCAGCCACGCTTCGTAGGTTGGGGTGAACTGCTCCGGCGCCAAACCATACAGCGTGTAGACCCCTTCGGACCAGGTCAACGCGCCGCTCCGGATGTCCCAGTCCCAAATGCCCGCATTGGCCGATGCCAAGGCGAAGTTCAAGCGCTCCTCACTTTGGCGCAACGCCTCCTCAGCCTGCTTGTGCGCAGTGATGTCGATGTACAGACCGCTGGCCCGAACCGGCGTACCGTCCGTCTTGAAGACAAAACGCCCCAACACCGAAATCCAAACTATGCTTCCGTCCGGGCGCAACACACGGTGTTCGACGCGGTAGGTGGGATCGGTCTCGCGGATGATCCGCGCGCGCTCGGATAGCACACGGCACCGGTCCTCGGGATGAATGAGGTCGAACCAAGTGTCCAGGCTGATGCTTGGTCCATTCGGTTCCATGCCGAACAGACGGTAGCTTTCCGCAGACCAGATGATTGTGCCGGCGCGCAGGTCGGTATCGAAGGTTCCGGCCCGTGCCGATGTGAGAGCGAAGGCTAGGCGCTC
This sequence comes from Azospirillum sp. UFLA03-27, assembly GCF_059803775.1. NCBI lineage: Bacteria > Pseudomonadati > Pseudomonadota > Alphaproteobacteria > Rhodospirillales > Azospirillaceae > Azospirillum > Azospirillum sp. UFLA03-27. The sequence goes on from NZ_JAUQTX010000214.1 coordinate 8,327, forward strand.
CTCGCTCCGGCGGAGGGCCTCTTCCATGATCTTGCGCTCGGAAATGTCATGGAAGATGGCGACCGCCATGGCGATGCGCCCGTTTGAATCCCGCACGGGCGCAGCGCTGAAGGTGAAGGTGGCGATGGTTCCGTCACCGCGCCGGTAGCGCATTTCCCCATAGGCGACCGTCTCACCATACCGCAGCGCGCGGGCCAGCGGGTACTCGTCCGGCTGATACGGCGTGCCGTCGGGGTGAACGGCGCCATAAGCGACGTATTCATCAAAGGTCTTGGCCATGTGAACCGGATGCCCGATGAGGCGTTCGGCCGCCGGATTGTGCAGCAGCAGCCGGCCATCGGGCGCGGCGGTTGCGAACACCCCCGAGGGCAAGTGGTCGAGCACGCTTTTGAGCAGCGTCCGCTCCTTCTCAAGCTCCTGCGCCAACCGCTCGCGCTCCCGCTCGGCCTTCCTGCGCGCCGTGATGTCCTGAAAGAAGACGACCAGACCGTCCCGCGAGGGGAAAGCCCGGGCGGCGAAATGTTGTCCAATCAGCGGCCCGGCGAATTCAACTTCACACCTTCCACCGGCGTCGAGAACCTGACGGCAGCAGGACCAAAACTCGGTGCCGACAAGCTCGGGGTACGCGTCCCAAAACACACGCTGGGCCAGATCACCGCGCTCGCCCAGGCTTGACTTGGCGCGGCCGTTTATGAAGATCACCCGCCAGTCGCGGTCCAGCTCCATCACGGCGTCGGTGGTGCTTTCCAGGACCGCTGCCATTTTCAGGGCCGCTTGAGCGGCCTGCGCATGGGCATCGGCCTGCCTTTGAAGGATTTGCGCCCTTTCATCATGCCGTCGTACCCAAAGGGTGACAAGGAGGATGCTCAAGGCCGCAACAAGGCCGGCAATGACCGAGATGACAACCGCATTCCGCCGCCATCCGGCGAGAAGTTCGTTCTCGGCCAAGCCGACGGTGACGACCAGAGGAAAGCCTGGAACCGCCCGGTAGCTGATGATGCGCGGGGTGCGGTCGATCCTGCTGAGAAGGCGGTAGGTGCCGTGTTCCTGCGCGGGCAGATGCGTCTGGAACAAATCCATTGTTGCGTAGTCTTTGCCAACCACCGCCTCGTTGTAGGGGGAGCCGACAAGCAGAACGCCGTCGCGTCGGAACAGCGCGATGCGGTCGTGTTCTCCGAGCTCCAATTCACGGTAAAACCGCTCAAAGTAGCGGGGCTCGATTGCCGCGACGGCCACGCCACCGAAACTGCCGTCCGGGCGCGTGATGCGACGACTCATGCTGATGAAGCTGACCCCGCCCGACCGGCTGACAAGCGGCTTGCCGATGCGCAGGCCAGGGCTGGGATCGCTGACGTGGGCGTTGAAATAGTCACGGTCCGCCACGCGGAAGGGGGAGGTTACGGGGCTGCCGGTGCTCTGAGTGATGAACCCATCCGGACCGACCACCGTTAAGGCCCAAACTTGGGGCAACGCCTGCAACCGTTGGCGCAGGGTGCTCTCGAACGCCGGGTCGTGCTCACGGAGCCCTGGAGCCAGCGTCAATGTGTCGATGATCCCCGTCAAGGTCAGATCGACGGCCTGCAAGCCCCGAGCCGTCTGCTCTTCCAATACCCGAGCCAGAGCGTGCGCCGACCGCTCGCCGACGTGCAGGGTTCGAGCCCGGTCAAGCCATAGCCAAGCTCCGCTCCCCAAGGCCAGCATGATCAGCGCGACGGTGGTAAGGACGGTGGTGCGGTTCCGGAAGCGGCGAAGGGAGGCAGATAATTTTGCAACATTCATTGTACGCTACCGTTCTCGGAAACGCAGAGATCACTTGATGATTTCCATCATGAGTACAGTGCAACTTAGAAAACGGGCAGTCAAGCCGAGCCATAACCGTGGAGCATTGCGCTAAGCTTTCTAAATCTAAAATAGAAATATGGAGGCGCGGTCTGGGGTACTCACATTGACGAAGTTGGTCCCTTGCCATGTCTCTGGGCGCTGATGCAACGGACTTTGGTGCAGCGTTTGCGGCGGGGCAGTGATCGGGTAGAACCTCCGCCCCTTCGGCGGTGGAAGCGGCGGGGTGATGTGCCGCAACAAGAGCCCGTCCAAAGGTCGGCATTTCGCGGCCGAGGTGATCCTGTGGGCGATGCACTGGTACCTGCAGGTTCCGATCAGCTACCGCGAACTGGCACTCATGCAGGACAACCGTGGCGTATCGGTGGACCACACAACACTGGATCGCTGGATCCAGGCCTACGCACCGGTGTTGGACGAGCGCCTCCGCCCTCACCTGTGGATGGCGACCGGCTCCTAGCGGGTCAACGCGACTTGCATCAAGGTGAAGGGTCGATGGGTGTGCCCAGATGTGGCAGGGGCGCTCTACAACGCACATACCTAGGTATGCAATTTTTAGCTGTGATATTTGTGGAGAAGAATAATTACGACTCGACGACCTCCAGGCTTTGGCATTACCTCTTTTTCGCAGAGAAAGACATTTTAGGAACGGCCATGTGCCATTTTGTTTCGTTGGCATGCGGCTCGGCTTGTCGGGCACTCAAGACGTTGCGAGAGCACAATCGAGCCGGTATCGGCCTTGAAGCACGGGGCTATCTGATCTGTGTTGAGCGGTGGCTGATAGCTTGGGCATGCCGCACTCCATTCGCCATGCAGGAATTTTCCGAAGGCGCCGGCCACGTGCATGAGTGCTCGGTATGTCAGGAACAGAAAGGTAAAGAACAGTCTTAGCAAGTCCCTCACGTCCGGAGCAGCTTGTCCTTCGCCACGCTGCCGGCGCAGGAGCCGACCCAGCAGGACGGAGCCGGGCGTTGCCGGGCTTCGCCGCTTGGCCGGGATAGCCGCGGCGGTGGACGGGCTGGCGGCCCGGCCGAACTGCCGCACACCCACGATAACCTGCCTCCCGCCCCCACTTCGCCGGGACCGAGCTCAGCACGATGGGACGTCGTCGCCACCATGCGCTGGTGATTGACCACGAGCACCCGGTGTGGCCGAAGCGCTGAAGGACACGCATGCACGGCTACGTCCCGCGGCTCGACCTCATTCCGCAAGGGAAACTGAACCGCACCGGGTTGGTCGTGTCCCGAGGCGTGGTGTAGGAGCCGGGGTGCTCATCTGGTCTCCGGCAGGTCTGGCCGGGACAGTCACGCG
>NZ_JAUQTX010000215.1:0-11354 GCF_059803775.1 Azospirillum sp. UFLA03-27
GTTATAGTCTCGTGGGCTCGGAGATGTGTATAAGAGACAGGCCTCCTCCTGGATGGTGGCGGCGAGGTCGCGGCGCGACGCCTCGTCCATCCCGGCACCGTAGGCGGTCAGGCTGGTCGCCGACCCCAGGATGGAGGCCAGCGGAGTCCGCAGGTCGTGGGAGATCGAGGTCAGCAGGGCCGAGCGGAGCCGTTCCGTCTCGGCGGCCAGACGCGCGCGGTCCACGTCCTCCGCCAGGGTGACGCGCTCGATGGCCAGCGCGGCCTGATCGGTCAGCGCGTCGAGCAGCCGGCGCTGGTCCGGGGTCAGCAGGGCGCCGGGCTTGCCGGTGCGGGCGGTGTCGGTGTCGATGCCGACCACCCCGACCGGACCACGCCCGGTACGCAGGGGAAGGAACAGCCACTTGGCGCCGGGCAGCGTGTCCGAGCCGCGCCCGGCGGGCCGGTTGTTCTCCCAGGCCCAGACGGCGGCGGCGAGGTCGGCCTCGCGCAGTTCGTCCTCCGGCGGGTAGCCGGCGCGGACGGACACGGTGTCGCCGTCGGGCAGCAGCAGGACCACATGCACCTTGAGCATCGCCGCGATCTGGTGGGCGGTCGCCCACAGCAGGTCGTCCATGGTGACCACCCCGGCCAGCTTGCGGCTGAAGCCGTAGAGATCCTCCGTCGTCTTGGCGCGCAGCCGGGCGGTGATCGCCTGGGCGCGCACGCGGGCGGTCAGGTTGCTGGCGATCACCGCGACCACCGCGAAGAAGAACAGCGCTACGATGTTCTCCGGATCAGCGATGGAAAAGGTGTAGAGCGGGTTCAGGAAGAAGTAGTTGAAGGCCAGGGTGCTGGCGACGCAGGCGTAGAGCGACGGCCCCAGCCCGCCGGTCACGGCGCTGGCCAACACCGCCGTCAGGAAGACCAGCGCGACGTTGCTGACGTCGAGCACCTGCTGAAGCACCTTCCCGACGCCCAGCGCCAGCGCGACATAGCCGGTGGCGGCGGCGTAGGGCCAGCCGGACAGCGCCGGGCGCCGGGGAACCGCGGTGCGCACCGTCTTGGGCGGGATCGGCTCCTCGGCATCGTCGGCGATGACATGAACGCTGATGCCGCCGGCCTGCCGGATCAGCCGGAGGGCGATGGAGCTGCGCAGCAGCTCCGCCCAGGGGCCGCGGTGGGATTTGGCGATGACGATGTGCGCGACGTTGTTGGTCCGCGCATACTCGACCACCGCGCCGGCAACGTCGCCGCCGGGAATGGTCACCGCCTCGCCGCCCAGCTTCTCGACCAGCCGCAGCGCGTCGGCGATGCGGTCGCGCTCGGCCTCGCTCAGGCGCAGGCTGCGCGGAGTCTCGACGTGCAGTGCGGTCCAATGGGCGCGCAGCCGCTCCGCCTGACGGCGGGCGTAGCGGACCACGGCAGCGCAGGCCGGGTCCTCGTTGACGCAGACCAGCAGCCGCTCCCCCGCCGCCCAGGGGCCGGCGATGGCGTGGGCCTGCATGTGGGTCAGCAACTGCTCGTCCACCCGCTGGGCGGTGCGGCGCAGCGCCAGTTCGCGCAGCGCCGTCAGGTTGCCGGGGGAGAAGTAATGGCGGATGGCCCGCTCGGCGGTGCGCGGGACATAGACCTTGCCGTCCTTCAGCCGCTGGATCAGGTCGTCCGGCGTGATGTCGATGACCTCGATGTCGTCGGCCCGGTCGAGGATGGAGTCCGGCACCGTCTCGCGCACGCGGACGCGGGTGATCCGGGCAACGACGTCGTTAAGGCTCTCCACATGCTGGATGTTCATGGTGGTGTAGACATCGATCCCGACGGCGAGGATCTCCTCAACGTCGAGGTAGCGCTTGGCGTGACGGCTGCCGGGGGCGTTGCTGTGGGCCAGCTCGTCCACCAGCACGATCGCCGGGCGGCGGGTGAGGATGGCGTCGAGGTCCATCTCGTCGAGCCGGCGGCCCTTGTACTCGACCTTGCGGCGGGGGATGACCTCCAGCCCGGCGAGCAGCGCCTCGGTCTCGCGTCGGCCATGCGTCTCGACCACGCCGACCACCACGTCCACCCCGTCGCGCCGCTTGGCCTGGGCGGTCAGCAGCATCTCGTAGGTTTTGCCGACGCCGGGGGCGGCGCCCAGGAACAGCTTCAGCCGCCCGCGCCCCTCCCGCGCCGCTTCGCGCAGGAGCGCTTCGGGCGAAGGCCGGGCGGCGGCGGCGGTTCGGTCGTTCGGCATCGGGGGCGGCTTTCGGAACGGATCGGCGGCCCCGGCCCCTCCCCTGCCCGCGCGGGAGACGGAGCGGGGCCGCCTGTTGACCTTCAGCTAATGCGTCGCCGTGGCGGCGTCGAGGGCGAGATTGAGCCGCAGCACGTTGACCACCGGCTCCCCCAGCGGTCCCAGCGGCGACGGCTCGGTGTTCAGGGTGACCAGGGCGCGGACCTGGGCCTCCGTCAGGCCGCGGGCGCGGGCGATGCGGGGGACCTGGAAGTCGGCGGCGGCGGGCGACAGATGCGGGTCGAGGCCGCTGGCCGAGGTCGTCACCAGCTCGACCGGCACCGGAACGCCCGGATTCTCGGCCTTCAGCCGCTCCGTCTCCGCGCGCACCCGGTCGGCCAGCGCCTGGGAGGTCGGGCCGAGGTTGGAGCCGCCGGAGGCCGCGGCGTTGTAGGGCGCCGGCACGCTCTTCGACGGATCGGACGGGTCCGGCCCCAGCGTGGCGGAGGGGCGCCCGTGGACATAGCCCTCCCCCGTCATGCTCTGGCCGATCAGGGCGGAGCCGACGACCGTCCCGTTCCGCTCGATCAGGCTGCCGTTGGCCTGATGCGGGAAGACGGCCTGGGCGATGCCGGTGACGGCCAGCGGGTAGATCAGCCCGGTCACCACGGTCAGCGCGGCGATCATGACGAGGGCGGGACGCAGTTCCTTGATCATGGCGGGTTCCTCACACGAGGCCGATGGCGTTGACGATCAGGTCGATCAGCTTGATCCCCACGAAGGGCACGATCAGGCCGCCCAGCCCGTAGATCAGCAGGTTCCGGCGCAGCAGCCGCGCCGCCCCCACCGCGCGGTAGGCGACGCCGCGCAGCGCCAGCGGGATCAGCGCCACGATGATCAGCGCGTTGAAGATGATCGCCGACAGGATGGCGCTCTCCGGGCTGGCCAGCCCCATCACGTTCAGGGCGCCCAGCTGCGGGTAGAAGGCCAGGAACATGGCGGGGATGATGGCGAAATACTTCGCCACGTCGTTGGCGATGGAGAAGGTGGTCAGCGCGCCGCGCGTCATCAGCAGCTGCTTGCCGATCTCCACGATCTCGATCAGCTTGGTCGGGTCGCTGTCCAGGTCGACCATGTTGCCGGCCTCGCGGGCGGCGACGGTGCCGGTGTTCATCGCCACGCCGACGTCGGCCTGGGCCAGCGCCGGGGCGTCGTTGGTGCCGTCGCCGCACATGGCGACCAGCTTGCCCCGCGCCTGCTCGTCGCGGATCAGCTGCAGCTTCATCTCCGGCGTCGCCTGGGCCAGGAAATCGTCCACCCCGGCCTCCGCCGCGATGGCGGCGGCGGTCATCGCGTTGTCGCCGGTGATCATCACCGTCTTGATGCCCATCTTTCGCAGCGCCGCGAAGCGCTCCCGGATGCCGCCCTTGACGATGTCCTTCAGGTGGATGACGCCGAGCAGCCGGCCGTCGCGGGCGACGGCCAGCGGCGTGCCGCCGGACTTGGCGACGCGCTCCGCGATGGCCTGCACCTCGCGCACCGCCGCCTCCAGGGCGGGATCGGAGCGCAGCGCGGTGACCGTGTTGTCCTGGGCGGCAGTGCCCTGCCCGAGGGTCCGCACATGGGCCAGCACCGCGTCCACCGCACCCTTGCGGATGGTCACGCCGTCGCTGTCGATGCCGCTCAGCCGCGTCTGGGCGGTGAAGGGCACGAACCGGGCGTGCAGACCGGCCATGTCGCGGGCGCGGATTCCGTAATTCTCCTTCGCCAGGACGGTGATGGAGCGGCCCTCCGGAGTCTCGTCGGCCAGCGAGGCGAGTTGGGCGGCGTCGGCGAGATCGCGGTCGGCGACGCCGGAAATCGGCAGGAACTCCGCCGCCTGACGGTTGCCCAGCGTGATCGTGCCGGTCTTGTCGAGCAGCAGCGTGTCCACGTCGCCCGCCGCCTCCACCGCCCGGCCCGACATGGCCAGCACGTTGAAGCGGACCAGCCGGTCCATGCCGGCGATACCGATGGCCGACAGCAGCGCGCCGATGGTGGTCGGGATCAGCGTGACGAACAGCGCGGCCAGGACCAGCACCCCGACCGACCCGCCGGCGTAGGCGGCGAAGCTGGGGATGGTCGCCACGGCGATGACGAAGATGACCGTCATGCCGGCCAGCAGGATGTTCAGCGCGATCTCGTTGGGCGTCTTCTGCCGCTGCGCGCCCTCGACCAGCCCGATCATGCGGTCGAGGAAGGTGTTGCCCTGGGCGGCGGTGATCCGCACCTTGATCCAGTCGGAGATCACCTGCGTGCCGCCGGTCACCGCCGAGCGGTCGCCGCCGGATTCGCGGACGACCGGGGCGGATTCGCCGGTGATCGCCGCCTCGTTGACGCTGGCCACGCCCTCCACCACCTCGCCGTCGGAGGGGATGAGGTCGCCCGCCTCCACCAGAACAAGGTCGCCGGGCTTCAGGAGGGTGGCCGGAACGCTCTCCCAGCCCTCGCCCGCCAGCCGCTTGGCGGTGGTCTCGGTGCGGGTGCGGCGCAAGCTGGCCGCCTGGGCCTTGCCGCGGCCCTCCGCCACCGCCTCCGCGAAGTTGGCGAAGAGCAGGGTGAACCACAGCCACAGCACGATCTGCAGGGAGAAGCCGATCCCCCCGGCGCCCGTCAGCCTGGCGCCCGTCAGGAGGTCGCGCAGGAACAGCAGCGTGGTCAGCGCCGCCACCACCTCCACGCAGAACATCACCGGGTTGCGGGCCATCACCCGCGGGTCGAGCTTGCGGACGGAGCCGGCGATGGCGGGCAGGAGGATGGCCGGGTCCAGCAGCGTGGAGGCCGGAGTGCGGGTGGCGGTTTTCGAATGGGTGTCCATGGAGGGTCCCCGGTCAGAAGAGGAGGCCGGCGCGCATCGCCAGATGCTCGGCCACCGGGCCGAGGGCGAGCGCCGGGAAGAAGGTCAGGCCGCCGACGATCAGGATGACGCCGGCCAGCAGCCCGACGAACAGGCCGCCGTGGGTCGGAAAGGTGCCGGCCGACGCCGCGCTGCGCGTCTTGGCGGCGAGCGAGCCGGCGACCGCCAGCATCGGCACGATGACCAGGAAGCGGCCCACCAGCATCCCGGCGGCCAGCGTCAGGTTGTACCAGAGCGTGTTGCCCGACAGCCCGCCGAAGGCGCTGCCGTTGTTCGCCGCCGCCGAGACGTAGGCGTAGAGCGCCTCCGAGAAGCCGTGCGGTCCGGCGTTGGCGAGCGAGGCGAGGCCGGTGTCGAGCACCACGGCGAAGGCGGTGCCGCCCAGCATCATCAAGGGCAGGCAGAGCACAGCGAGCATGGTCATCTTGACCTCCTTCGCCTCAAGCTTCTTGCCCAGATACTCCGGCGTGCGCCCGACCATCAGCCCGGCGACGAACATGGTGACGATGGCGAACAGCAGCATGCCGTAAAGACCGGCCCCGACGCCGCCGACGATGATCTCGCCCAGCATCATGTTGACCATCGGCACCATGCCGCCCAGCGGCATGAAGCTGTCGTGCATGGCGTTGACCGCTCCGCAGGAGGCCGCCGTGGTCACCGCGGCGAACAGGGCGCTCATGGCGATGCCGAAGCGGGTCTCCTTGCCCTCCATGTTGCCAGCCGCGTTGTCCAGCCCGAGAGCGGCGAAGGCCGGGTTGCCCTGGGCTTCCGCCCAGTAGACGACGGCGACGCCGATAACGAACAGCAGGCCCATGGCGGCCAGGATGGCCCAGCCCTGCCGCTCGTCCCCGGCCATGCGCCCGAACAGGTTGGTCAGCCCGGCGCCGATGGCGAAGATCGACAGCATCTGCACCAGATTGGTCAGGGCGTTCGGATTCTCGAAGGGATGGGCGGAGTTGGCGTTGAAGAAGCCGCCACCGTTGGTGCCCAGCATCTTGATCGCCTCCTGCGAGGCGACGGGGCCGAGCGCGATGGTCTGCTTGACGCCGTCCAGCGTGGTCGTATCCACCGTCCCGGCCAGCGTCTGCGGCACGCCCTGCCAGACCAGGAACAGCGCGTAGAGCAGGCTGAGCGGCAGCAGCAGGTAGAGCGTGCCGCGGGTCAGGTCGGTCCAGAAATTGCCGACCGTCCGCGCCCCGCTGCGGGTGAAGCCGCGGACCAGCGCCACGGCGAGCGCGATGCCGGTCGCCGCCGACACGAAATTCTGCACGGTCAGCCCGGCCATCTGCACGAGATGGCTCATCGTGCTTTCGCCGCCGTAATTCTGCCAGTTCGTGTTGGTGACGAAGCTGGCGGCGGTGTTGAAGGCGAGATCGGCGGGGACCGCCGCCATGCCCGTGGGGTTCAGGGGCAGGACGCCCTGGAGGCGCTGCAGCGCGTAGAGCAGCAGCAGGCCGGCGACGTTGAACAGCAGCATGGCGACGGCGTAGGTCACCCAATGCTGTTCCGCCTTCGCGTCCACCCCGGCCAAGCGGTAGAGTCCGCGCTCGACGGGGCCGAGCAGCGGCGAAAGCGGCGTGCGCTCCCCGTTGAACAGCCGCGTCATGTAGCCGCCGAGCGGGCGCGCCACGGCGGCCACGAGGGCGGCGAAGAGCAGGATGTGAATCCAGCCGCTGACGGTCATGGGAGTCTCCTCAGAACCGTTCGGGGCGGATCAGGGCGTACACGAGGTAGCCCAGCAGCCCGGCGACGACGAGGCCGCCGAGCGCGTAATCGACGATCATGGCCCGCCCTCCCTCACAAGCGGTCGCAGGCGTGCACATAGGCGATGGACGCGGCGAAGAAGGCCGCGGTGATCGCCAGCGCGATGATGTCCAGCATGGTTGCCTCCGGGGCGCACCCGGCTGGAACCGGGCGCGCGTCAGCGTGGATCGGATGCCGGCACGGCTGTGTCCGGCACGATCAGGCTGCGCCCGAGGCGCGTATAGATTCGAGGGGGGCGGAAGAGGGTCTGTCGTATAGACGGCGTATATGCCGGGTGGGCGGGAGATGGAGACTCTTGCCCCCACCCCGGCGCTCCCCCGCTCTCGGCGGACCAAAGGTCCGCCTGCCGCGTCAGCGCAAATCTCCGGTTTGCGCGAGAGCTTCGCGGGAGAGGATGCCTTCTGCGAAGCGGCGGTCATTCCCTCCCTTGCGATAGCGGTGCAGGGTTAGGGTGGGGGCACTGTCAGCACCGCGACACGCCCCCTCATCCGCCCGGCGTCTCCTCCATCCGGCGGAGCAGCATATCGCACGGCCCCTGGAGATGCTCCCGCATCAGGAACTCCACACGCCCGCTCTGGCGGCGGGCGATGGCGTCGAGGATGCGGCGGTGCTCCTCGTTGTACTGGCGCAGCGTGGGGCCGTCCTTTTCCATCTCGAGGACGTCGTAGATCTTGGGGACCCGGTAGACGGTCTGGAAGGAGCGGTTGAACAGCCCGCTCGGCACCAGCCCCATCAGGGTGGTGTGGAAGCGCTGGTTCAGCAGGCGCCACTGCTCCAGCGCCTCCCCCTCCAGCGGGCTGTCGCCGGCGATCAGCGCCTCGGCGCGGTCGAGGCCGTTGCGCAGCGCCCGCTCCACGTCGAGCGGCAGGCCGCGCTCGGCCACGATGCGGCAGCCGTGCCCCTCCAGGAGGCTGCGCATCTCATAGCTTTCCAGAAGATCACGCCGCGTGAACTGGCGCACCGTGTAGCCGCGGTTGGTCTCGTAGGTGACCAGCCCTTCCCGCTCCGCCGCCACCAGCGCCTCGCGGATCGGGGTCCGCGACACGCCGAACTGGGCGGCCAGCTCCGCCTCCTTCAGCTTGGTGCCGGGGAGCAGCTTGCCCTCCAGCACCCGGTTGCGCAGGGCGGTCATGATGGAGCCGACCTGCTCGGACCGGACGGTCCCGGTCGCCTTCTCATCGCTGAACGGGGTCACGGTGTCCTCCGGCCGGAGCTTCGGGTGCCGGCGGTTGGAAAATGGCGAGGCAAGAGACCGCGTTCTATCGGCGGCGCAGGAATCGCACAAGCAGAACGCTCATCAGGATCGTCCCGAACAGCCGCAGCGTCTGCAAAGTGAGGATGAAGGGCACGTCGGCGGCACTGCCCAGCGCCACCACCGTCACCGAGTCCAGCCCGCCGGGGCTGGTCGCCAGATAGGCGGTCAGCGGGTCCTTGCCGGTCAGCGTGACCAGCAGCCAGGCCGAGCCGAGCGACATCGCCACCAGACCGAAGGTGGACAGCAGCATCAGCGGCACCGACGCCACCAGATCGCGCAGCAGCTCCCGCCGGAAGCGCAGGCCGGTCGTCCAGCCGATGATCGTGAAGGCGACGGCGATCAGCCAGGACGGCGAGTCCAGCACCACCAGCCCGGTCATGTTGAGCGTGCCGCCGAGCAGGATCGGCCCCAGCAGCGCGCCCGCCGGAAGCCGCGTCACGGTGCCGGCCCAGCCGCCGGCCAGCGCGACCGCCACCAGCGCCAGCGTCGAGGCGACGGAGGCGGACGGCGCGGGAACAGCGCCAGGAGCGGCGATCGGGACCGGAACGCTGCCCAGCAGGAAATGGCAGACGAGCGAGGCCAGGACGACCACCACGATCACCCGCAGATACTGCATGACCGCGACGAAGCGCGGGTCGCCGCCGAAATCGCCGGCCATGGCGATCATCGCCGGGGCGGCGCCCGGCATGGTCCCCCACAAGGCGGTGCCGCCGGGAAAGCGGCCCGACCGCTCCAGCAGCCAGCCGACCAGCACCGCGCCGGCCAGCATCGTGGACAGCGCCATCAGCATGGGGAACCAGTGCAGCGCCACGTCGTGCAGGATGGTCACGTCCATGGACCGGGCGACGACGCCCCCCGTCAGCGCCTGGGCCAGCCAGGAGAAGCGCTTGGGCAGCTCGATGGAGGCGCCGCGCACCCCCAGCAGGATCGCCGCCGCCATCGGGCCGAGCAGCGTCGCGCCGGGAAGGCCGGCCACCATGAACAGGGCCGTGAACAGGAGGGTCGACCCCACCAGCAGGCACCACTGGAGGGGATTGGAAAGGGACATCATGTCGGCAGATTGCTCAGGGGCGCGCCCGCCGGTCGGCCGCGGGCGCGCCACCGCTCCATACAGTTCAGATGGACAGTTCGGATGGGGTCAGGGACGGAGGAACGGGATCAGGCGGCCACGGCCACGGCCTGCTTCTCGACGTAGGCCATCACCTCCGCCACCGGCAGCACGTCGCCGTACTTGGCGTTCATGTCGAACAGGGCGGAATCGTGCGGGGACTGGTGGCGGTCGCCCACGCATTCGGCGGGGACGATGACGCGGAAGCCGTGGGACACCGCGTCCACTGCCGTCGCCCGCACGCAGCCGCTGGTCGAGCAGCCGGTGAGGATCACCGTGTCGCACTCCATCACGCGCAGCATGGTGCTGAGCGGCGTGCCGAAGAAGGCGGAGGAATGGTGCTTGACCAGCACGACGTCCTGCGGCTCCGGCGTCACGCGGGCGTCGAACTCGGCCAGCGGGTTGTCGGCGGTGAAGGCGCGCAACGCCGGGATCTTCTTGACGAACATGCCGCCTTCGGTCCCGGCCGCGTCATAGACGACCTTGGTGTAGATGACCGGTAGGCCGGCGCGGCGGGCGGCGGCGTAGAGCGGCACGCTGGCGATCGTCGCGTCCACCACACCCTGCCCGAAGAAGGGGGCGCCGGGCTGGGTGTAGAAGTCGATGAAGTCGATGGAGATGATGGCGGCCTTCCGCCCGAAGCCGATCCGGTTCTGGAAGACGCCGGAATAGTTGTCCTTGAGTTCGTCGGTGACGCTGAACATGGGGTGATCCTTAAGCCGATTGCAGGGGGATGGTGCGGATGGGCGGATAGCCAATGTCCTGAAGGACCGCCGTGGCGACCTCGGACCGGGTCTCCGGCGTTTCGGGGAAATGGCAGGCGACTTGGTCGGTGCCGCCGCAGGCTTTCAACGCGGGCTGGTCGATCAGGCAGGCGCGCGGCAGCAGGGCGTCGCCGCTGCGCTCGGTGGGCACGCCGCCCGCCGCCGCGACCAGCCGCGCCCGGTAGCAGCGCGGATGGAAACGGCAGCCCGGCGGCACGTTGGTGGCCGAGCCGATCTCGCCCATCGTCACCGAGGTGCGGCGGCGGTTGCGCATCCGCACGTCGGCGATGGGCACCGCCGCCAACAGCGAGACGGTGTAGGGGTGCAGCGGCCGGCGGTAGAGGTTGTCGCGCTCCGCCATCTCGACGACCTTGCCGAGATACATCACAGCGATGCGGTGGCTGACGTGGCGGACCACCGCCAGATCGTGGGCGATGAACAGGTAGGACAGCCCGCGCTCCCGCTGGATGCGCTGGAGCAGGTTGATGATCTGCGCCTGGATCGACACGTCGAGCGCCGACACCGGCTCGTCCAGCACCAGGATCTTGGGGTCGAGCGTCAGGGCGCGGGCGATGCCGATGCGCTGGCGCTGGCCGCCGGAGAACTGGTGCGGGTAGCGGTCGGCGTGCGAGGGGTCGAGCCCGACGAGGCTCATCACCCCGGCCACCTTCTGCGGCCCGTCGCTGTCCCACAGCCCGTGAACCTTCAGCGGCTCGGCGATGCTCTGGCCAATGGTGACGCGGGGGTCGAGCGATCCGTAGGGGTCCTGGAAGACCATCTGGATGTCGCGCCGCATCGCTTGCATCTCGGCCTTCGACACGCCGGTCACGTCGCGCCCGTCGACCAGAAGCCGCCCGCTGGTCGGCTCGACCAGCCGCAGGGCGAGGCGGCCCAGCGTGCTCTTGCCGCTGCCGCTTTCCCCGACGAGGCCGAGGGTTTCGCCGGCGCGGATGGTCAGCGACACGCCGTCCACCGCCCGCACCGCTTTGCCGGCCTTCTTGAACAGGCCGCCGCGGCGGGTGAAGACGCGGGTGGCGTCGACGAGTTCCAGAGCCGGAGGCGGTGCGGAGAGGGTGTCGCTCATCGGATGGCCTCCTTCCGGTCGGGCAGGTCTTCGTGGAAACAGGCGCTGCGGTGGCCGGAGCGGTCGCCGGCCAGCGGCAGCGGCCGCCGGGTGCAGCAGTCCGCCCGCCCGCGGCCGACCGTGCAGCGCGGCTCGAAGGCGCAGCCCGGCGGCAGGCGGGCGACGTTGGGCGGCTGGCCCTCGATGGCCGGAAGCTCTTCGTCCACCGGGCCGTCGAGGCGGGGGATGCTGCGGAACAGCGCGCGGGTGTAGGGGCTGTCTCTTATACACATCTGACGCTGCCGACGATTATACGC
>NZ_JAUQTX010000216.1:0-11266 GCF_059803775.1 Azospirillum sp. UFLA03-27
ACCGAGATCTACACTCGCGTATAATCGTCGGCAGCGTCAGATGTGTATAAGAGACAGCGACTGGCCCCAGGCGCTGACGCCGACCGACATCGTCGTCACCGCCTGGGGCCAGTCGGCTGGCGGGGTGGCGCCGCACTTCAAGCTGCTGGTGGACGGCAAGGTGGTCGGCGAGGGCCGCGCCACCTCCAGCGACCCGCAACCCTTCCGCTTCACGGTCGATCTGGACGCCAAGGAAGCCCACAAGATCCAGATCCACTACGACAACGATTCCGTGGTGAACGGGCAGGACCGCAACCTGTACGTAAAGTCGGTGTCGATCAACGGCCACACCGTTGCGGCGACCGACCCCATCGTCACCTACGACAAGGGGGCGGTGGATGGAAAAGACGTGGTGAAGGGGCAGGAAGGGCTTTTCTGGGGTGGCGCTCTGAACGTCGATGCCCCGGCGTCGCTGTTCCAGCCGCCGGCCGAGCCGCCCCCGCCGCCGCCGTCCGGCCCGGCCTTCTACGTCGCGGCCAACGGCAAGGACACGTGGTCGGGCAAACTGTCCGCGCCGAACGCCGACGGCACCGACGGTCCCTTCGCCTCGCTGGAGCGCGCCCGCGACGCCATGCGGGACAGCGACGTCGACACGACCTATGTGCGCGAGGGCACCTACCGTCTGACCAAGACGCTGGAGCTGACCGGCGCCGACAGCGGCCACAGCTTCCGCAACTATCCCGGCGAGACGCCGGTGCTGAACGGGGCGGAGAAGGTCACGAACATCGTCAGCGAGGGCAACGGGATCTATTCCGCGAAGCTGTCGCAGGCCACCGACCTCGACCTGACCATCGGCGGCGTGCGCCAGACGCTGGCCAGCAAGGGCATCGTCGACGCCGACAACCCCACCACCACCGGCTGGTACTTCGCCGATGCGGCCAACGGCGGCCCCAGCGGCTGGTCGGTGCGCTACCACACCGGCGACATGTCGTCGGGCGACATCGTCGCCGGCATGAAGATCCAGTTGATGGACGCCGAGCGGCTGTCCGACACGCTGACCGAGATCGCAGGAGTCAACGACGCCACCCGCACCATCACGCTGAAGAACGGCACCTCGCTGCCCTTCGCCGAGGGGACGACCTACAAGCTGCTGAACAACCCGTCCTTCGTCGACCAGGCGGGCGAGTTTGCGTGGCGCGCGTCGGACAAGTCGCTGGTGTTCAAGCCGGAAAACCCGGCCACCCTGGCGCAGGACGGCGTCGAGGTGGCGCGGCTGGGCACGCTGATCCGCCTGAACGGCAGCAGCGACGTGACCATCGAGGGGCTGGGCTTCACAAACACCACCACCTGGGGCTACGCGGTGGAGCTGAAGGGGGCGTCGGGCAACAGCATCGGCAACAACAGCTTCCTCAACGTCGGCACGGCGATCAAGCTGACCGCGGCGTCCTCCAACAACCTGGTGGGCGGCAACACGCTGGAGCATCTGGCGGTCAACGGCATCGAGCTGGACGGGCGCAGCAACGGCAACACCGTCTACGCCAACGACATCTCCCACGTCGGCGAGGTGCGCAAGGGTGTGGCCGGGATCATCGGCACCGGGGTCGACAACAACCTGATCGCCCACAACGACGTGGACTCCAGCGCGCGCTACGGCATCTCGCTGAAGAACTGGGACTCCACCAACATCAACCGCAACAACGTCATCGAATACAACCGCGTCACCAATTCCAACCTGGAGACGGCGGACGGCGGCGGCATCGAGGTGCTGGGCCGGTCCAGCGTCGACACCGGCACGATCATCCGCGGCAACTGGGTGGAGAGCGTGGGCGGGCTGGCGACCAGCAACACCGACCAGTGGCTGACCAACCACAAGGGATTCGGCATCTATCTGGACGACATGGCCGGCGGCGTCACGGTGACCGGCAACTTCCTGAAGGACACCGGACTGGCCGGGGTGCACATCCACGGCGGCGACAACAACCTCGTCACCAACAACTTCTCGATCATCGCCAGCAACGCGGAGGAATTCATCCGCGTCGGCTGGGCGCCCAAGCACGGCGATCCCGGCCTGCCGCGCAACAACACCATCACCGGCAACGTCATCAGCGGAACGCTGCCGCTGGACGACTACATGGAGCTGCTGACCGCCGGAAACCCGGTGATCGACGGCAACCTCGTCCACAACGTGCCGCGCTATGGCGACAACGACGTGACGGGCAAGCCGCTGTTCAACAACCCCTATTGGGGCGACTACTCGCTGCAGGCGAACTCCCCGGCCCTGGCCATGGGCATCCATGACCTGGACTGGGCGATGATCGGCCACAGCGGCTACACGGCGTCGGACGGCATGCCGCATTTCTGGGACGCCTGATCCCCGGCCCGGACGGGGCGCAAGCGGGATCAAAAGCGGGCGGAGGCTTGTTCTTCCGGGACAGGTCCCCGGGGAAGGAGGCTCCGCCCGTGCTCCCGCGTCCACACGCCTTGCGGCGGTCCACCACCGTCCTTCTGCTCGCCGTGGCCGGGGGACTGGCGGGGTGCGCCGATCCCCGAGCCGACGTCGCGCTGGCCGCCCAAAGCGCGCTGGTCGGCATGCCCAAGGGAACGCTGCTGTCCTGCGCGGGCGTGCCGCACCGGCAGGCGACCAGCGGCGCCCTGGAGTTCCTCACCTACCGCGCGGGCTCCATCGATTACTACGCTCCGCCACCGCCACCGCCACCGCCGCCGATCGGCTATGGATGGGGATATCCGTGGGGCTATCCCGGCTGGCGTCATCGCGGGCTCGACTACGACCCGTGGGACTACTATCCTCCACGGGCTGGCGACGTGGTGGACAACCGGTGCGAAGCGACTTTCACTTTGAGGAACGGGGCCGTCGAGCAGCTGGTCTACCGGGCGTCATCGCTGGGCGCCTGCGCCGGGGTCGTGCAGAACTGCATGGCGCTGGTGCCGCAGAGCCTTCCGCCAAGGCCCACCCCGTCCGGCTAGAGCCGGCAGAGGCATCCACCGTGACACCATCGAGGAAAACGCCGGTGATGAAGGCACCGTTCCGCTCGGTTCTGCTGGCCCTGTGCGCCTTCGCGTGTCTGGCCGGTCCTCCCGCCGCGGCGCAGGACGCGCAGAGCGAGACGAAGCCGAAGTTCGGGCCGGACGCCGTGCCGATGACCCAGGACCGCGACTATCTGCGCCGGGCCGGGGCGCCGGACTTCTGGGCGATGATGCCCTACTACACGGCCCAGCAGACGGGCAGCGCCTGTTCGGTCGCCAGCGTGGCAATGATGATCAACGCGCTGCGCGGCCTGCCGCCGCTCTCGTCCAACCGGCTGGTCACCCAGGCGCGGGTGCTGAACGAGGTGGACGATGACGTGTGGAAGGCGGCCACCGCGGAGAACGGGGACGGCGTGTCCTTCGCCGACTTCGCCGGGCTGGTCCAGAGGTCGGTGGACGCCTTCGGGTTGGATGCCACGGTGGAGGTTTTCCGTCCCAAGGACACGTCGCCGGAAACGCTGGGCGAGCTGCGGCGCATCCTCGATGAGAACGAACGCGACGACAGCGACATCATCCTGCTGGCCTACGACCAGGGCACGCTGACCGGCGACGCCACGGTGGGCCACATCGCGCCGCTCGGCGCTTATGATGCGGAAAACCACCGGGTGCTGGTCATGGACGTGGACCGGCTGTGGTACGTGCCCTACTGGTCGAGCGACGAGAAGCTGCTGGAGGCTATGGTCAAGCCCGATCGCTCCGACCCCACCGGCAGCGGGTTGATCCATGTCCGGCTGAAGGATGTCCGGCTGAAGGGGCGGA
Source organism: Azospirillum sp. UFLA03-27 (assembly GCF_059803775.1). Taxonomy (NCBI): domain Bacteria; kingdom Pseudomonadati; phylum Pseudomonadota; class Alphaproteobacteria; order Rhodospirillales; family Azospirillaceae; genus Azospirillum; species Azospirillum sp. UFLA03-27. The sequence continues at coordinate 3,784 of NZ_JAUQTX010000216.1, forward strand.
CGGCGGGATAACAGTGTTGACTCATGTTGCATCGCAGCGCGACCCGTTGTCGCATTCTGCACGTCAGGATCAACCGTCTTCCGGCTAATGATCAACTGTTATCCGGTTAAATGAGAACGGATTCGAGCGAATCTTTCGTCATTTTGTGCTATAAGAAATTTAATTTCGCTTTTTTGCTGCCATGCACCCAAGGTATTGCTGCGATGCGCAATGCCTGGGTTCCAAGAAAAAAGCGATAAAAACCATGTCCGACGAGATTTACGAGCGGGTGCTGTCCAACCCGAAGTTCGCCGCGATGACGGCGAGCCGCGCGCGCTTCAGCTGGCGGCTGGCGCTGATCGTCCTGGCGGTCTACTACGCCTTCGTGTTCGCCTCGGCGCTGGCGCCCGACCTGATGGCGCGCCCGCTGGCCGAGGGCATGACCTTCCCGGTCGGGCTGGCCGCCGGCATCGTCATCACGGTCTTCTGCTCGCTGATGACCGGCGTCTACGTGCTGCGCGCCAACAGCCGCTACGACGCGATGAACCGCGACCTGCTGAACGAGGTGGGCCGATGAGCGCCGCGCGTCTTCTGGCTTCCGCCTCCGCCGCGCTGCTGCCGGCGCTGGCGGCCGGGTCCGCCTTTGCCGCCGCCATCGATGGCGCGGTGGAGCGCCAGCCGGTCAATGTGACGGCCATCGCCATGTTCCTGCTGTTCGTCGCGGGCACGCTGGGCATCACCTATTGGGCGTCCAAGCGCACCCGCTCGGCGTCGGACTTCTACACCGCGGGCGGTGGCATCAGCGGCTTCCAGAACGGGCTGGCCATCGCGGGCGACTACATGTCGGCGGCGGCCTTCCTCGGCCTGTCGGGCATGGTCTTCGCCAAGGGTTTCGACGGGGTCATCTACACCATCGGTTTCCTGGTCGGCTGGCCGCTGATGCTGTTCCTGATCGCCGAGCGGCTGCGCAACCTCGGCCGCTTCACCTTCGCCGACGTGGCGTCCTACCGGCTGGGCCAGACGCCGATCCGCTCGCTGGCGGCGGTCGGATCACTGACCGTGGTCTGCTTCTACCTGATCGCGCAGATGGTCGGGGCGGGCAAGCTGATCCAGCTCCTGTTCGGCCTGGATTACACCTACGCCGTGGTGATGGTCGGCGTGCTGATGATCCTGTATGTGACCTTCGGCGGCATGCTGGCGACCACCTGGGTGCAGATCATCAAGGCGGTGATGCTGCTCGGCGGCTGCACCGTGCTGGTCGGGCTGGCGCTGGCGCAGTTTGGCTTCAACCCGGAGCGGCTGCTCCAGCAGGCCGTCGCCGCCCACGCCGCGAACGCCGCCATCCTGCGCCCCAGCGCCGCCATGGCCGATCCCATCGCCGCGGTGTCGCTCAGCCTCGCGCTGATGTGCGGCCCGGCGGGGCTGCCGCACATCCTGATGCGCTTCTTCACGGTTCCGGACGCCAAGGAGGCGCGCAAGTCGGTCGTCTACGCCACCGGCTTCATCGGCTACTTCTTCATCCTGACGGTGACCATCGGCTTCCTCGCCATCGTGATCGTCGGCACCAACCCGGCCTATCTGGACGCGGCGGGCAAGATCCTGGGCGGCGGCAACATGGCGGCCATCCACCTGTCCAAGGCCATCGGCGGCAACATCTTCCTGGGCTTCATCTCGGCGGTCGCCTTCGCCACCATCCTGGCGGTGGTCGCCGGCCTGACGCTGGCCGGCGCGTCGGCGGTCAGCCACGACCTCTACGCCCGCGTCATCAAGAAGGGCAACGCCACCGAGGCGTCGGAGATGCGGGTGTCGCGCCTCGCCACGCTGGCGCTGGGCGTCATCGCGATTACGCTGGGCCTGCTGTTCGAGAACCAGAACATCGCCTTCATGGTCGGTCTGGCCTTCGGTCTGGCGGCCTCGGTCAACTTCCCGGTGCTGATCCTGTCGATCTTCTGGAAGGGGCTGACCACGCGCGGCGCCTTCATCGGCGGTTTCGCCGGTCTGGTGAGCTGCGTCGCCTTCGTGGTGCTGGGGCCGACCGTGTGGGTCAGCGTCTTCAAGTTCCCGGCGCCGATCTTCCCCTACGAGCATCCGGCGCTGTTCTCGATGGTCATCGCCTTCGCGACGACCTGGCTCTTCTCGGTCACCGACCGCAGCGCACGGGCGGCGGCGGAGGCGAAGGCCTACGAGTACCAGTACATCCGCTCGGAAACCGGCCTGGGCGCGGCCGGCGCGGTTTCGCACTGACCGCGTGAAGAAAACGGCCCCTCTCCTTCGCCAGGAAGGGGAGGGGCCGTGCCTCTTTCAGGGCCGTGCTTTCCTCAGCGGCGCTGCGCCGACTGGGAGTAGACGTAGGAGTCGAAGCTGTTCTCGGCGACGCGGAACCACAGCCGCTCCTCGTCGCGGAAGGGCTTCCACGCCTCGTAGACCTTCTTGAAGCGCGGGTTCTTCGCCGACAGCTCGTCATACAGCTCGTTGGCGATCTTCTCGCAGGCCATCATGACCTCGCGCGGGAAGGCGCGGAGCTGGGCGCCGCCGGCGACCAGACGCTTCAGCGCCGCGGCGTTGACGGCGTCGTACTTGGCGATCATCCAGGTGTTGGCCTCCCAGCAGGCCTGCTCCAGGATCGTCTTGTAGGACTCGGGAAGCTGCTCCCACGCGGTGATGTTGATCATCAGCGGGATCTGGGCGGAGCCTTCCCACCAGCCCGGCGAGTAGTAGTATTTGGCGACCTTGTGGAAGCCCAGCTTCTCGTCGTCGTAGGGGCCTACGAACTCCGCCGCGTCGATGGTGCCGCGCTCCAGCGCCGGGTAGATGTCGCCGCCGCCGATCTGCTGCGGGACGAGGCCCAGCTTGCCCATGATCTGCCCGGCCAGCCCGCCGACCCGCATCTTGAGGCCGCTGAGATCCTCCACCGTCTTGATTTCCTTGCGGAACCAGCCGCCCATCTGGGCCGTCGTGTTGCCGGCGGGGATGTTGTGGATGTTGTGTTCCCGGAACAGCTCCCGCATCAACTCCAGCCCGCCGCCGTGCATCATCCAGGAGATGTGCTGGCGCGTGTTCAGGCCGAAGGGCATGGCCGTGTCGAAGCAGAAGGTCGGGTCCTTGCCGATGTAGAAATAGGCGGCGGACTGGCCGCACTCGATCGTACCGTTCTGCACCGCGTCCAGCACTTGGAGCGCCGGCACAATCTCGCCCGCCGCGAAGGTGCGGATCTGGAACTTGTTGTCGGTGGCGGCGGCGACCCGGCGGGCGATCAGCTCCGCCCCGCCGAAGATGGTGTCGAGGCTCTTGGGGTAGCTCGACGCCATGCGCCACTTGATCTCGGGCTGGCTCTGCGCGATGGCCGGTGCGGCGACGACGGTGCTGGCGGCCAGACCGACCCCGGCGCTGGCGAGGAAGGAACGACGTTTCATGGCGGGGAGAACTCCCTTCCCATTCATTATGTTTATGCCGCCGGTCTTAGCGGAAAACATCGGGGCGGGCCAGTGGCGCCGGCTGCGGAGCTGGGCTTCGCTTTGGGCATTGCCGGGATGGTGTTTGCGGTCCATCATCCGCCGGTCGCACAATAAAGAACCCGAACCGCGAAGAGGAAACGCACGGGCATGGATGCACAGGATCTGCGCGCGCTCCAGGCGCCGCTGAAGGACAAGTACAAGGACGCCCCGGAGTCGGCGGTGGTGACGCTGAAGGCCCGTGGGGCGCTGGACGATTCCGGCATCGCCTGCAAGGTCGAGACGGGCCGGGCGCTGGTGGAGGCCGGTCTGCATCCGGCGACCGGCGGGCCGGGCACGCAGGCCTGCTCCGGCGACATGCTGCTGGAGGCGCTGGTGGCCTGCGCCGGCGTGACGCTGAAGGCGGTCGCCACGGCGCTGGAATTCAAGCTGCGCGGCGGCACCGTGTCGGCGGAAGGCGACCTGGATTTCCGCGGCACGCTGGGCGTGGCGAAGGACGCGCCGGTCGGCTTCCGCGCCATCCGCCTGCGCTTCGACCTGGACACCGACGAACCGGCGGAGCGCATCGCCTCTCTGACCAAGCTGACCGAGCGCTATTGCGTCGTCTACCAGACGCTGGCCAACCCGCCGCCGATGGCGCTGTCCATCGAGACGGGGGCCTGATGAAAGGATGGCCGGTCCGGCGGGTCCGGGTCGGCCATTCCCCGCCGTCAGTCGTTGAGGAAGGGGTTGTAGAGGCGTTCCTCCTCGATGGTCGAGGTCGGGCCGTGGCCGGGGATGAAGGTCACGTCGTCGCCCAGCGGGAACAGCTTGCTGCGGATCGACTCGATCAGGTCGCCGTGGTTGCCCTTGGGGAAGTCGGTGCGGCCGATGGAGCCCTGGAACAGCACGTCGCCGACGATGGCGATCTTGCTCGGCTTGTGAACGAAGACCACATGGCCCGGCGTGTGGCCCGGGCAGTGGTGGACGTCCAGAGTCAGGTTGCCGACCGTCACCGTGTCGCCCTCCTCCAGCCAGCGGTCCGGCGTGAAGGAGCGGACCGGCGGGAAGCCGAACATCTGGCTCTGCATCGGCATGCCGTCGATCCAGAACTGGTCCTCGCGGTGCGGCCCCTCGACGGGGAGTTTCAACTCGTCGGCAAGGTCGGCGACGGCGCCGGCGTGGTCGATGTGGCCGTGGGTGACCAGGATCTTCTCCAGCGTCACACCCTTGGACTGGGCGGCGCGCAGGATGCGCGGAAGATCGCCGCCGGGATCGACGGCGGCGCCCTTCATCGTCTCCGGACACCAGAGCACCGTGCAGTTCTGCTGGAACGGAGTGACGGGAACGATGATGGTCTGCATGCCGCGTCCTTCGCCGGTCAATGATCAATGGTCAGAGGTCGATTCGTGCACGACCTTACGCGCCAGCGTTTTCCAGGGCAAGAACCGGTACCAATTCGTGGGCAACACGGCTATATGGAGTGCACTTTATCTTTATCCCATTCCGCCGCGGGGGGCGGTGCCGGACCGAATGCTGTCGCAAAAAGCCAAATACGCCCTGCGTGCGCTGATCATGCTGGCCGAACGGACGGATGACGAACTCGTCCTGATCGCCGAAATCGCCGAGCGGGAGAACATTCCGCGCAAGTTCCTGGAAGCCATTCTGGTGGAACTGCGCAAGCATGGCCTGCTGTTCGCCAAGCGCGGCAAGAGCGGCGGCTACCGTCTGGCGCGCCCGGCGGAGGAGATTTCCTTCGGCGAGGTGATCCGGTTGATCGACGGGCATCTGGCGCCGATTCCCTGCGCCAGCAAGAATTCCTTCCGTCCCTGCGAGGACTGCATCGACCCGCCGACCTGTTCGGTGCGCTGGCTGATGGTCCAGGTGCGCGACGCCACCGCGCAGGTGCTCGACAACCAGACCTTGTCCGACGCCCTGCGCCACCGTCAGGCGACCGGCGGCCTGCCCGTCAACTTCGACATCTGAGCACCCTGCGCTTGGCCGCATCGGAGCCGCCATAGTTCGGTGGGCCGATCATCCGAAAGCGGGAATGTCGCCGAAGGGCAAGGTCTTCTATGCTTCCGAGCATCCGGCGTCCGGTCTGGCGCCCCTGGGATGCTTCGGGAAGGAAACGATGTCGCTAGAGCAGGACCGGATGCGGCGTACCGGCGGGGACCGGACGCGCCTGGAGTGGTACGGGGCAAAGCTGTTCAGCCAATCCGATGAGGACGGCATCATCGCCGAAATCTTTCGAAGGATTGGCACGACCAACCGGGTGTTCGTCGAATTCGGCGCGGAAATAGGCACCGAGAACAACACGCGCGCGTTGCTCGAAGCCGGCTGGACCGGTCTGTGGATCGAGGGCAATCCCGATTACGTCGGCAGCATCAAATGGAATTTCCGGGATCGCATCAGGAAGGGCGCCCTGAGTTTCGTTGATCGCTACGTGACGCGGGAAAACATCAACCGCCTGATCGGCCGACCGAAATTCTGGGGTGGCGCCGGCATCCGGGGGGAGATCGATTTCCTGTCGATCGACATTGATGGAAACGATTATCACGTTTTCGAGGCCATCAACGTCGTCAATCCCAGGGTGGTGTGTCTGGAGCACAATCACTGCCATGCGCCGGGCGCCGAGTACATCATGTCCTATGACCCGGACTATCGATGGGGCGCCGGACGGACGGATTTCGGCGCATCGCTGACATCAATGGCGCAACTCGCTGGAAGAAAGGGATACACCCTGGTGGGTTGCGCGCTGTATGGAGCCAATGGCTTCTACGTCCGCAACGATCTGATCGAAGGGCGGTTCGAGGGTCCGTTTACTCCCGAACGGCTTTTCAACCCGCTGGACTATGAAAAAGTGGTGGCCTTCCCGCGGGCGCCGGGAATCGCCTGAACCGGATCGCACCGGTCCGGGCGGGTGTCAGGGTACCAGATCGACGGCGATGAAGACGCGGTCCAGCGCGCGGTTCGTCGCCTCGCGCAGGATTCCGGCCTCCAAAAGCTCGTCCACCAGAAGCTGGGCGCCGCGGAAGGTGCTGCCCAGCCGCTTCTGCACCCGCCGCACGGTCAGGGCGGGCTCCTCGAACAGGAGTTCCAACAGGTCCGGGGTGCGGGAGTTGCGGCGCTTGGCCCCCACCCGCTGCTGCCAGCCCTGCGCCGTACGGTCCAGGGACAGGGCGCGCTCCCGCTCCCGCCGCGCCGTCTCCGCCACCGTGTCGGCCAGCCACAGCCGCCATCCCTCCTCCCGCCCGCGGGCGGCGAGGCCGGCGGTCGTGCGGTCGGCGTGCAGGGAGACGGACATCGGCAGCCAGACGTTCGGTACCCGGCAGCAACGCGCCACCGCCAGCGCGCCCATCAGCCGGGCCGAGGGCACCGCCCAGGCGGGAATCCGCAGATCGGGCGCCGGGCGCAGCAGTTCGGCCAGCATGCCCACGCCTCCCAGCAGGGCCGGCGAGTCGCCGGCATGGTCCAGACGTTTGAGCAGGGTGGCGGCCTCCGCCTCCCGGTCCGCCGAGAAGGCCAGCCGTCCGGGATCGCGCCCCGACACCTCCGCCTGAAGGCAGCGCCACAGCGCCTCCGTCCAGCCCAGCGTCCAGGCCGGAGGCGCGTCGTCCGCGAAGGACGCGGCGTCGCCGTCGTCGTCATCCGGTGGGAAGGGGAAGCGGGCATCCGATCCCGCCTCCAGCTCCGCCACGGCGCGCCAGGCGTCGGCGGCGGCCCCGCCGGACGGCAGCGGCGCACGGGCGTTTCCCACATGGCGGGTGGGCGCGGCGATGACGCCTTGCGTGAACAGGGCGCCCTGCCACAGCGCGCGGACCGATTGGGCCGCTCCCCGCCCGGCGGTGGGGACGAGGTCGGTGCCGATGGTCGCCACCAGGAAGTCCGCCGGGTCCACCGCCACGCCGTCGAGCCGCGCCGCCGCGCAGGACTCCCGGCGCGCCGCGTCAGCCCACAGCCGCCGCCGGCGTGCGGGGTCCTGGACCACCTCCGCCAGCCGGCCGAGCGCGCGTTCGGCCTCCAGAAGGGCTGTCTCTTATACACATCTGACGCTGCCGACGATTATACGC
>NZ_JAUQTX010000217.1:0-11217 GCF_059803775.1 Azospirillum sp. UFLA03-27
GTTATAGTCTCGTGGGCTCGGAGATGTGTATAAGAGACAGCCCTTCCGGGGCTCGGTCTTCTGCGCCGCCTGGACGAGCTGACGCTCGCCGCGCGCGTCGGGCTGGGCTTCGGCGTGATTCTCGCCCTGGTCCTTCTGCTGGCGCTGATCGGCGTGGCCTCGCTCTACGGGGTCAGTCGCGAGGTCGGTACCTTCTCCGGCTACGCCGACGCCTCCCAGACCGCCGCCGACCTGGACATCGGGCTGCGCGACCTGGAGGTCTCGGTCCGCGACCATTTGGCCGAGGGCGACCAGCAGAGCCTGCTCGACGCCGGGTTGCGCCGCGACGGCCTGCTTGAGCGGCTGACCGCCCTGGCCGGAATGGTGCAGGACGACGCCGACCGCCGCTCGGTGGAGAGCGCGCGCAAGGCGCTGGACGCCTACTGGAGCGGCTTCGAAGCGCTGGTCGCCCTGCGCGGCGAGCGCGCTCGGCTGACCGAGTCGGTGTTGGAACCCCAGATCTCCCAGATCCGCGCCGGGCTGGGGCGGTTGAAGGACGCGGGCGGCGTCGATTCGGCGGCGCTGGCCGGCGACGCGACCGTCGCCATCCTGATGATGCAGGACCATCTCGGCCGTTACGTGGCGCGTCGCGACGACCGCGACTCGCTGCGCATGCGCGCCGAACTGGGCAACGCCCGCGCCAAGCTGGCGGAGATGAACCGCTATCTCTGGGTCCCCGGCACCCGCCAGACCATCGACGAGGTGGAGGCGGCGCTGGCCGGCATCGACGGGGTGCTCAACGGCATCGAGGCCTCCCTGGTCGACGAGGACGGGCTGCGCGCCGAGCGGCTGACGCCCAACGCCGCCGTCGTCGCCGCCCAGGCGGCGGAAATCCGCCAGCGCAACGACGCCGTGGCGGCGGCGCTGCGCGGCGGTCTGGCCGACCAGTCCTGGCGCACGGTGCGCATCGCCCTGTGGGCGGCGCTGGGGGTGACGCTGGCGGGGCTGGCGATGGTTTGGTTCGTCAACCGCCGGGTCGCCCGTCCGGTCGCCGGCATGGCCGCCGCGGTGACCTCGCTCGCCGCCGGGCGGACCGACATCGCCCTGCCGCCGGACGAGGGGGCGGACGAGGTGGCCGCCATGGCCCGCGCCGTCCGCGTCCTGCGCGACAACACCGCGGAGATGGAGCGCCAGCGCCAGGAGGCCGCCGACCGGCACGGCCAGCTGCTGCGCGACAAGGAGCGCGCCGACGCCGCCAACGAGGCGAAGACCCATTTCCTGGTCAACATCGGACAGGAGTTGCACGCCCCGCTCAACGAGATCGTCGCCTCCAGCCAGTCGCTGATGGGCGAGTTGCACCGGCTGGGCGCCGGGGAGCTGGCGACCGACATCGAGCAGATCCAGTGGACCGGCGAGCAGATGCTGACCCTGGTCGACGCCATCCTCGACTATGCCCGGATCGAGGCCGGCAACATGGACGTCGTGCTTCAGGATTTCGACGTGCACCGTCTGCTGATCGAAGCGCGGGAGCGCACGCTGCCGGCCGCCGACCTCAACGGCAACGAAGTGACGCTCCAGGCGGAGGCCGCAGCGCTCGGCCAGATGTATTCGGATTTCGGCAAGGTCCGGCAGGCGCTTCTGAACCTGCTGGACAACGCTTGCAAGTTCACCCAGGGCGGCGCCGTCCAGATGGCCGCCGAGCGGGTCGAGCGCGACGGCGAGCCCTGGCTGCGCTTCACCGTGACCGACAGCGGCAGCGGTTTCGCCACCAGCCAGACCGCCCGGCTGTTCCAGCCCTTCGTCCAGGGCGGCAGCGGCGTCAAGCGGCGCGGTGCCGGACTCGGCCTGACCCTGGTCGGCCATTACGCCGCCATGCTCGGCGGCGACATCGAGGTGGCGAGCGAGCCCGGGCATGGCACCCGCGTCACGGTGGCCCTGCCCGCCTACTACCAGCCCCCGGCGGAGGAACGCCCGCTCCAGGTCGGCACCGCCGGTGCGGCCAAGCGCCCGCTGGTCACCGTCGCCCCCCTGCGCCCCGTCGCCCAGCTGGCCTCCTGACGTCGGGAGCCGTTGGCCGTCAGGCCTCGCGCGGGCGGGCGGTATCCTCCGGCGCGGCCCCCTCGTCGGGCGGCAGGCCGTACTTGATGCGGCGCATCTTCTCGGCGACGCGCGCGATCTCCTCGGGCGGCAGGATGACTGGCTCGCCCAGCAGATGGGCGTGGAGATACTGGCGGGCCAGCGTTTCCACCTCCACCGCCAGGGCGAGGGCGCCTTTCAGCGTCTTACCCAGCACGATCATGCCGTGGTTTGCCAGCAGGCAGGCCAGCCGCCCCTCCAGCGCCGTCACGGCGTGGTCGGACAGTTCCTGCGTGCCAAAGGTGGCATAGGGCGCGCAGCGGATCGAATCGCCGCCGGCCAGCGCCACCATATAATGGAAGCTGGGAATGCCCCGGCCATGGACGGCCAGCGCCGTCGCGAAGGTCGAATGGGCGTGCAGCACCACATCCACGTCGGGCCGCGCCTTCAGGATGTCGCGATGGAAGCGCCACTCCGACGAAGGCCGCCGCCGGCCCACATAGGTCCCGTCGAAGCCCATCTCGACAATGTCCTCGGGCGCCGTCTCGTCGTAGGGCAGGCTGCTCGGCGTGATGAGGAAACCGCCCTCCACCCGGACCGACAGGTTGCCCGAGGCTCCCTGATTGACGCCCGACCCGTTCATGGCGAGACAGGTGTCGATGATGGCGCGGCGCTGCGCCGGGTGGGTCAGGCTGGTCATGGGCGGCGGTCTCGATTCCGGAACGACGGAGTGCCGAACGGGCCATGGGTGAACGGTGCCTGTCAAGGACGCTCGGAGGCCGAACTGAGGCATGTTCCAATTCTCCTCTCCCCTCCGGGGAGAGGGTCAGGGTGAGGGGGTTGCGCGTGGCGCCACGTTCGGCGCAAGCGCAACCCCCTCACCGGCCCTCTGGGCCACCCTCTCCCCGGAGGAGAGAGGGCTATTGATGCCAGCCGCAAAAGCCTCACTGACGCTCGGCGTCGGCTTTGCCCGTCAGGTCCCAATGGCGGACCACCGCGTCGTAGCCGGCGGACAGGGCGCCCTGCCCGTCGGGGGTGAAGGCGACCGCCAGGACCGGCTTCTCATGGCCGCGGAAGGAGGCGAGTTGTCGCCCGGTGGCGGCGTCCCACAGCCGAACGCGCCGGTCGCCGCCCCCGCCGGACAGCAGGGTCCGGCCATCGGGCGAGACGGCGACGGAGGTGACGAAGCCCGTGTGTCCGTAGAGCGTGCGCAGGAGCGTCCCGGCCCCCAGGTCCCACAGCCGCACAGTCTCGTCGCTGGACGCCGTGGCCGCCATCCGCCCGTCGGGGAACAGGGCCAAGCCATTGACGCTGCCCTCATGCCCCTCCAGAACGGCCCTCTCCGCGCCGTTGGCGGCTTCCCAGACGCGGATCTGGAAGTCGTAGCCGGCGGAGACCAGCCGCCGCCCGTCCGGCGTGAAGGCCACGGCGTTGACGTTGGCGCCATGCCCCTCCAGCACCCGAAGCGCGGCGCCGCTCTCCGGGTCCCAGACGCGGATCGTGAAGTCCCAGCCGGCGGAGGCGAAGCTGTGGCCGTCCGGCGCCACCGCCAGACCGGCGACGGTGCCGGTGTGGCCTTCGAAACGGCGCAGCGGGCGCCCGCCCTCCAAGTCCCAGAGGAGGATCGCGGTGTCGCGGCTGCCGGTCAGGGCGCGCTTGCCGTCCGGAAGGAATGCCACGGCGGTCACCCCGGCGGCGTGCTCGTGAAAGGAGGCGCGTTGCGAGCCGGAGGTGAGATCCCAGAGGATGGCCGAATAGTCCCAGCTCCCGGTCAGGACGAGGGCGCCGTCGGGCGACACGGCGACGGCGTTGACCATGGCGCCATGGCCGATCAGGTCGGCGGCGCGGGACAGCAGGGGAACGGTCAGGACGGGCGCCGCGGCGGCCAGCGCGAGCAGCCGGCGGCGGGCGTGGCGCGGAGGTTTCCCCGGATGATGCCCAAACCCCATGCCCGAACCACCTCCCGGAAAGGAAAAGACCGGCGGCCTCGCAGCCGCCGGTCAGGGGGTAACAGGTGTCAGCGCCGGTTGTCGTCAGCGCCCAGCGTTCTCAGCGCCAAGTGTGCCCGCGGGCGACCGCGGGGTTGTTGGAGGTCCGGTTCGGCTCATAGCTGCCGCCCTGGGGCAGGCTGTAGCCCGCCGCGTGGTGGCGGAAGGGCGGAAGCGCGAGGCCGGTCGCCGCATCGACGGTCAGGGTGTTGACCATGAAGGCGGCGTTGCCGGCGGTGCCCGGCATCATGGCGGCGACCTTGTAGACGGCGGTGCCGTCCTCCAGCGCCGCCTCGGTCACGCGCAGGACCTGCACGTTGTAGGTCTGCTCGACGATCCGCTTCACCTCGTCCGCCGGCTTGGCCGCTGGAGAGGTCTGGGCGGCGGCTGGAGCGGCGACCGCCCCGGCCAGCAGCAGGCCGATCAGGAAGGAACGCATGGCTGGTGTCCTCACTCGGCGGGTGCGCGGTGGCGGCCCTGGTGATGGCCCCCGTGACGGCCGGGAGTCTCGCCCGTCACCTCCTGAACCCACAGCGAATGGTGCTCGCGCGCCCACTGGAGTTCGACGTCGCCCGTGCCCATGGCGTCGAAGGCGCCCTCCATGCCGACCGAGCCGATGTAGATGTGCGCGATGATGACCGCGGTCAGCACCACCGCCACCGCGGCGTGGATCAGCTGGTAGAGCTGCAGATCGGCCAGAGAGGCGAAGGAGAAGGGCCACAGGAGCTGCACGCCCGTGAAGCCCAGCGCCGCGCCGCCCAGCACCGTCGCCCAGAAGATCACCTTCTGGCCGGCGTTGAACTTCTTCGCCGCCGGATGCACGCCCTTGCTGAACAGGCCGCCGGCCTTCAGCGCCCAGGTGATGTCGTTGCGCTCCGGGATGTTGTGCTTCACCCACATCACGAAGATGAGGAGTGTGCCCAGCATGAAGGCGAAGCCCAGATAGTTGTGGGCGAACTTGCCGTACTGGGTCATCGTGGCGAACGCCTCCGGACCCAGCAGCGGCAGGACGGTGTAACGCCCGTACAGCACGTTCAGCCCGGTGAAGGCCAGGATGACGAAGCTGCCGGCGGTCAGCCAGTGCACGCCCCGCTCGAAGGCGTTGAAGCGCTGGATGGTCCGGCCGGTCTTCTGGCCGTCGATCCGGATGCGCCCGCGCACCAGGAAGAACAGGACGAGCAGCCCGATCATGCCGCCCAGCGCCCAGCCGCCGTAGGTGGACAGCGGACCGTTGCGGACCGACCGCCACAGTTCCCCTTCCGACTGCACCAGCACGCCGGCGCTCTTGTTGGGGATAGAGACATAGCCCTGCTCGCCGGAGCGGATGCCGCGCCACAGGTCGGTCTTGGAGCTGCCGTCGGCCGGCTGGCTGGCGACCGGCGGGAACGCCTCCGCCGCCGACGCGGCCGAGACGTTGGCCATGACCAGCGTCAGCGCCAGCATTGCGACGCCCAGCAGGACGATGTGCAGCGTCTTGCCAAGCCCGCTCTTGCCGACCCCGCCCTTGGAATGATTCGACGTCATTGCGTCAGCCCTTCCCTTGAGAACCGCGCCAATCAAAAACGCTGGCCGGCCGAGCGCTGCTGGAGCGCCTGGACCTGATCCGCGGACAGATGCGTGTCCGCGGCGCCGCGGTAGGCGCCCTTCTCCATATGGATCGGGCGCGCCTGCTCCTCCTCGTTGCACCCCGCCAGAAGCGGGGTGACGAGGAGAAGCGCCATCGCACAGACGGTGCGGCGGATCGCGGTCATGACCCCGCCTTCATCTGGTAGGCGGTGCCCCAGCCCCAGGCGCCGGACCCGAAGCCACGGGCGACCACGCGCTCGCGGTAGATGTCCGACACCTTGTCGCCGTCGCCGGCCAGGAGCGCCTTGGTCGAGCACATCTCGGCACAGAGCGGCAGCTTGCCTTCGGCCAGACGGTTGCGGCCGTACTTCCTGTACTCCGCGTCCGTGTTGTCGGCCTCCGGGCCGCCGGCGCAGAAGGTGCACTTGTCCATCTTGCCGCGGGTGCCGAAGTTGCCGGCCTGCGGGTACTGCGGGGCGCCGAACGGGCAGGCGTAGAAGCAGTAGCCGCAGCCGATGCACAGGTCCTTGTTGTGCAGAACCACGCCCTGCTCGGTCTGGTAGAAGCAGTCGACCGGGCAGACGGCCTTGCAGGGCGCGTCGGAGCAATGCATGCAGGCGACCGAGATCGACCGCTCACCCGGCTTGCCGTCGTTGATGGTGACGACGCGGCGGCGGTTGATGCCCCAGGGCACCTCGTGCTCGTTCTTGCAGGCGGTGACGCAGGCGTTGCATTCGATGCAGCGGTCCGCGTCGCAGAGGAATTTCATGCGGGCCATGGTGATGAACTCCTAGCGTCTCAGGCCGCCGAGATCCGGCAGAGGGTGGTCTTGGTTTCCTGCATCTGCGTGACCGAATCGTAGCCGTAGGTCGTGGCGGTGTTCGCCGCCTCGCCCAGCACGATCGGGTCGGCGCCCTGCGGGTACTTGGCGCGCAGATCCTGGCCCTGGTAATGGCCGCCGAAGTGGAAGGGCATGAAGGCGACGCCGCGGCCGACACGCTCGGTCAGCATGGCCTTGACCTTCACCTTGCCCTGCTCGGCACCCTCGACCCAGACCATCTGGCCGTCCTTGATGCCGGCGTTGTTGGCATCGAACGGGTTGATCTCGACGAACATGTCCTGCTGAAGCTCGGCCAGCCAGGGGTTCGACCGGGTCTCGTCGCCGCCGCCCTCATACTCGACCAGACGGCCGGAGGTGAGGATGATCGGGTACTCCTTCGACACGTCGCGGTCCTGGATCGACTTGTAGAGCGTCGGCAGGCGCCAGGACTTGGTGTCCTTGTAGGTCGGGTAGCTGGCGACCAGATCGCGGCGCGGCGTGTAGAGCGGCTCGCGGTGCACCGGCACCGGGTCCGGGAAGTTCCAGGCGACGCAGCGCGCCTTGGCGTTGCCCGGCGGGTTCAGGCCGTGCTTGATCGCCACACGCTGGATGCCGCCCGACAGGTCGGTGGTCCAGGACACGGCGCCGATCTTCTCGCCGCCGATCTTCTTGATGACCGCCATCTCGGCCTCGGTCAGATCACCGGTCCAGCCCAGCTTGTCCAGCATGGCGTAGGTGACTTCCGGATAGCCGTCCTTGATCTCCGACCCGACCGGGTAGGAGCCCTCGGCCAGCAGCGTCACGCCGTTGCGCTCCACGCCGAAGCGCGCGCGGAAGGCGCCGCCGCCCTCGGCGACCGGCAGGGAGGTGTCGTAGAGGTTGGCGGTGCCCGGATGCTTCATCTCCGGCGTGCCCCAGCAGGGCCACGGCAGGCCGTAATAGTCGCCGTCGCACGGGCCGCCGTTGGCGCGCAACGTGGTCTTGTCGAAGGTCGCCTGATGCTGCATGTGCAGCTTCAGCCGCTCCGGCGACTGGCCGGTGTAGCCGACCGACCACATGCCGCGGTTCCACTCCCGCGTCGTGTCCTCGATGTCCGGCTCGTTGCCGTGGAGCTTGATGTTCTTGAACATCGGCTCGGCGAAGCCGAACTTCTTGGCGAACAGGTACATGATCTCATGGTCCGTCTTCGCTTCGAAGAGCGGCTCCATGATCTTGTCGCACCACTGGACGGAGCGGTTGGACGCGGTGCGCGACCCGACGGTCTCGAACTGGGTGGCGGCGGGCAGCAGGTAGAAGTTGTCCTTGCGGTCGGACAGGACGGCGGTCATCGTCGGGAACGGATCGACGACGACGAGCAGCTCCAGCTTCTCCATCGCCTTCTTCATGTCCGGAAGGCGGACCTGGCTGTTCGGCGCGTGTCCCCAGAAGACCATGCCCTTGATGCTCTCGGGCTGGTCCATGTTCTCCTTGGCTTCCAGGACGCCGTCGAACCAGCGGGACACCGGAATGCCGGTGGCCTCCATCAGCTTCTTGTCCTTGAAGCGGGCCAGGACCTGATCATAGGGGACATCCCAGACGCGCGCCCAGTGGCGCCACGCGCCTTCCGCCAGACCGTAGTAGCCGGGCAGCGAGTCCGAGGTGACGCCGAAGTCGGTGGCGCCCTGCACGTTGTCGTGGCCGCGGAAGATGTTGGTGCCGCCGCCCGTCACGCCGACATTGCCCAGCGCCAGCTGGAGCACGCAGTAGGCGCGGGTGTTGTTGTTGCCGATGTGGTGCTGCGTGCCGCCCATGCACCAGACGAGCGTGCCCGGACGGTTGGAGGCCAGCGTGCGGGCGACGCGCTTCAGCTGCGAGCCCGGAACGCCGGTGACCTTCTCGACCTCTTCCGGAGTCCACTTGGCGACCTCGGCGCGGATCTCGTCCATGCCGTAGACGCGCTTGGCGATGTACTCCTTGTCCTCCCAGCCATTCTCGAAGATGTGCCAGAGGATGCCCCAGATCAGACCGACGTCGGTGCCGGGGCGGAAGCGGATGTACTCGTCGGCCTTGGCCGCGGTGCGGGTGAAGCGCGGATCGGCGACGATCAGCGGGGCGTTGTTCTGCTCCTTGCCCTTCAGGATGTGGAGCATGGAGACCGGGTGGGCCTCCGCGGCGTTGGAGCCGATGAAGAACATCGCGCGCGACTTCTGGATGTCGTTGTACGAGTTCGTCATGGCGCCATAGCCCCACACGTTCGCCACGCCGGCGACGGTGGTGGAATGGCAGATGCGGGCCTGATGGTCGACGTTGTTCGTGCCCCAGAAGGCAGCGAACTTGCGGATCAGGTAGGCCTGCTCGTTGCTGTGCTTGGCCGAGCCGAGCCAGAACACCGAATCCGGGCCGGACTTCTCGCGGATCGCCAGCAGCTTGTCGCCGACCTCCTGGATGGCCTGGTCCCAGGAGATCCGGGTCCACCTGCCGTCCACCATCTTCATCGGGTAGCGCAGGCGGCGGTCGCCGTGGGCGTGCTCGCGCACCGCAGCACCCTTGGCGCAATGGGCGCCCAGGTTGATCGGGCTGTCGAAGCTCGGCTCCTGGCCGATCCACACGCCGTTCTGGACCTCGGCGGTGACCGTGCAGCCGACCGAGCAGTGGGTGCAGACGTTCTTGACCAGCTTGACCGGCGCGCCCGCGGCGGGGGTGGCGGTCACCGCCTCGGCCTTCTTCACCATGCCGAAGGGCATGGTGGCGGCGATGGCGGCGCCACCGGCGGCGATGCCCGAGGTGCGGAGGAACGAACGACGGTCGACGGTGTTACCGGTCAGGCCGGAAACCATCTTCGCCAGCGAACGGCCGCCGGAAGCAGCCGCCTTCTTCTTTGTCAGCATGTGCGGCGGTCCTTCTTAGAAGCGGCTCAGTTCGTAGACCGTCCGGACATGGTCGGTCTCGCGGTAGCCTTGGTGGGTGGTGGGCTCGGCGGCCTGCACCGGCTCCGCACCCGCCATGGCGCCCACGGCGGCAGCGCCCAGAGCGCCGACGCCCAATCCAGCCGCGCGGAACAGGTCGCGCCGCGCCAGCGTGGTCTTTTCCTTCTTGTCCGTCATAGCTTCACCCTATTCTTCGCGGCTTCCCCGAGACTGAAGACCGATGTGCCGCCCGGTTTCCGGGCCTTGTTTTCAGCGTTTCCGGACCGGCCTTGTCGTGGACCGGTCTCGTTGTTTTGTTGCCTGTTCGGCGACGGTGCCGGTGTGCGGTCATGCCGCCCCGTCACGCCGCCATGTCGAAGGCTTTCCCCTCGACCTCCAGATACCGGTGACCCAGCGTGCCCACCGCGCGGTAGAAGGCGGCGGACGGCGTGGATTCCAGATCGGTGAAGAACCTGCCGGCCCAGGAGCCGATGTGGCGGTCGAAGAAGCGGCGCTGCGCCTCCAGATCGGCCGGGGCGTCGAAGGCCCCGGTGATCAGACCCGCCATCATCTCGGCCAGGGCGGCGATGTGGTCTTCCGGTTCCTTCACCTCGTCGGCGCGGGCGATGCCCAGCAGCGCCATGTCGCCGCGCAGCTCCGCCAGCGGCTTTTCGTGAAGGAACCCCGTGAGATAATAGGACCCGTAGGGGGAGAGGATACCGCCGCCCACGCCGATGAAGAGGGTGTTGAACTCCTCTTCCACCGCGGCGGCGTCCGTGCCGCGGGCGGCCTCGGCCAGACCGCGCAGCGCCTGCCCGAGGGGGCTCGCGTCGCCGTCCAGCGCCGCCAGGGCGGCCAGGAATTCCCCGCCGGGCGGGCGGGCAAGCAGATGCGCCAGCAGCGCGTAGAGCTGCGCCCGCTGCATCTCTTCCGGCGGCAGGGCCGACGGATCGTGTTCACCGGTCACGGACACGGCGTTCATCCCTCCCGACACGACGAAAGGACCAGATCGGCAAAACTCCGGCACCCGGCCCCGTCCGTCGCGACAACGGCGGCGCATTGGCTCGCCCGTTGCAGGCTCACGGCGTCATGGGCCGGCGCCCGAGACGCCCTGGACCGACAACCTCATATTGCACCTGCGAAAAGCCTCGCCATATCAGGGGCTTAACGTTCAGGATCAGGCTATTAAAGGGCAGATTCGCGGTGTTTGTCAACAAAGGTTGACTCAGAAGTGTGCTTACCGCGACTTGGGCTGGACTAGCGCTATGCTCTTTTTGTCATATCGATACCCGGTTCTTGCGAAGCAGAGGGGGCCTGCTCGGGCTCCGAACCTTCGGGAAGCACCGCTTTTTCTTTCCCGTCTTCATCGGCGCCGCTGTCCGCGGCCGCACCGCCGGCTGCTTGCTCCGCCTTTTCCGCCGCTTCCTCTGCGGCGTCGAGGAAGCCCTTGCCGACGCGGTAGAGCGTCTTCACCGGCGAGGCCCCGGTGAACAGGCTGGCATAGTCGTCGGCGTAGTCCTTCAGCCCGTCGTCGTTGGCGAAGACAGGGTCGGAGGTCCACAGCTTGCGCAGCGCCTGACGGTGCAGGTCGTCCGGGACTTCCGCCCGCAGGAAGGGCGTGAAGTCGGACTCCAGCGTCAGTTCCTCCACGGGCGGGAGGTCCTTCAGCGGGTCGTCCCCGTCCGGCGCGGGCTCCGTGGCAGTCTCAGCCGCCGCATCCACCGGGAGTTGCGCGGGCGGTTCCTCGGCAGGCGGCGGCTCCACCGGCTCCGGAGCGGGGGCGGCGGGTTGCCGCTTCAGGCGGGACCAGCGGGAGAGGAAGGATTCGTCGGTCATGCTGTGCGTCTCGGGGATAGCCAGGCCCTGTCTCTTATACACATCTCCGAGCCCACGAGACTATAAC